>CALNCF010000412.1 GCA_937875035.1 uncultured Sphingobacteriaceae bacterium
CCGATCGTTCCCGAATTAGTCGTGATATTGCCGTTGATATTGACGTTGGCCGTGCTGGTAAAGTTGAGCGCACCGGCTGCTGCCGTGGTCATCGAGAGGTTATCCATGGTGAGCTGTGAAGTGCCGCTCAGGTTTTGACTGAACGCACCTGTCCCGGTGTTCACATCGAAATCGGCCAGAGTCTTTCCGTTGATCTGCGGGAATACGTTTGCCGATAAGCGATAGGTGCTTCCTGTTTCAAACTTCACGACGTTCGATGCTGAAAAATAATTCGCCCCGGTCTTGTCGTTCAGCACTGAACCAGCTTCGAAGACCACGCCTCCGGCTGCGCCTGTGCCGAATGGGGTAGAGGTGGCGGTCAGGCCGGTGTTGCCATTGAACACGGATCCTGATTTAAAGCGGATGGTACCTGCGCCATTCCCCCTGAACTGGTGCGAGGCGTTCCCGCCCAGCGATAACTGTCCGTAGATTTCGGCTGTGGCGCCTGTCATCATTTCGAGGGTGATCACCCCGGATCCGGAGCTGATGTTCAGGTGTGATCCTTCTTCGATCAGCAGGTCGTGCCCGTCTTTTCCCTTGATCTTAATACTCTTCGCGGCATTCGAAAGTGTTCCGGTGAGGTTGATGGTGGTATTGTTGTTCAGCTCCAGCCTCCCGATGCCATTGCCGTTATTGTCGTTGTCTACGCCCACAATGTTCAGTGTGGTGCCGGTGTTGAACACGAGCTCATCCTGGTCGGTCTTGTTATTGCGTGTGGGCTTCCAGTTGCTTGCCGTGTTCCAGCTTCCGCCGTTCGCACCTTTCCAGTAGTATACCTTGGAAGCGATCGGGTAAGCAGGGGTCGAGAAGCTAAAGGGTACAATGGCTTCACCATTTGCCATGGTGATGTTATTCTGACTGAGCGAGAATGTAATGCTTGCCGGCGGGTTTCCTCCGAACTGTGTGGGCGTGTTCACCACGCAGAAGAAATATACCGTCTGGTTGGTAATGGTATAGTTCGCGTTGAACTGGATCACTCCATTATTCCCGTTACCGGTAACGAGCTGTGTGTTGTCGCCGGTAGTGGTATAGCTGCTGTCGGTAGAAACGAAGAGGCGGTACGAGCTAAAGATATTTCCCAGCTGTGTGTTGTCGGCCTGTATATTGAACTGGCTGATCTTGACCGATCCTGTGGCTTTTACAGAGAATCCCATGATGGCCAGGTTTGTCTGCTCTTCTGTCAAGCGTCCGTTCAGCACACCCTCAAATACCTGGCTCACCGTGATCTGCGGTGGTGCAGGCAAGCCCATCATATCGAACTGGAAACGGTTAGGGTGTGTGCCTGTGGTTTGGTTCGTGGCTTGCAGGGCCATGTAAATATCATTGCTTCCGCTGTTGAAATAGGTCGCATCGTTCAGTGTTCCGCCACGCTGCGTTACTGCCATTCCGTTCCCGGTATCAACGAACATTTTCCACTGGTTGCTTGCCGAGCGTGTGATGCGGATGGTATAGGTCTGGCCGTGGCTGATATTATAAGAGATCATGGTGGAGGGGGAGCTGCCATTGTCTTTCTTCATCAGCTTGATGGCGCTTCCTTCGTGAGCAATGAAATAGCCTCTTGCCGTTACCGGGTCTGTCTGGTTGGCTGCAATCCAGAATCTCCATGCGTTTTGCTCTGCCGCCAGAACTACGCCCGGTGTGGAAGGATTGTCAGAGCCGTTGTCGCGGTACACGATCCCCCATGAATATTCACGGGTATTGAGCGTGGTACCGCTACCGTACTGCAGGTATATGTAGGAGGGCACATTGCCTGTATTTCCTCTTAAAGAGTAGGCTCCTTCGAGTGGACTGGAACTTGATACGTTGAATGCCGACGAGGTATTCAGCCAGGCCGGGTCTGCGGTAATGTTCCCGTCATTAAAATCATCAATGATGTATTGAGCTTTTGCAGACAGTGTGACAAAGATCAAAACAGCGAGAGCGAGGATCTTTGTCAGATAGATCTTGTTATTCATTTGGTCGAAAATTTTAAACCGATGTTGTTGAACAGGAGCATATTGTTCAAATGCCGGACCAAAACAGGCCTGTTCTTTACACGACTACAAAAGTACACTTTTTGACAGATACGCCGGCACGCGTCTTTCCGTTTTTGGGAATACAGATTTATTTCCGGGCGGCGTCTTCCGGCAGGTTCCTATTCGTTGGTTCCCGCGTGTAAATCCTTTACAGAACCGAAGCCGATCACGTCTTTTAGTATAGAATGTTCTTCGAGCTCGGATGCTTTCCGTATTTTATCTTTCCCGAACTGATCTTTGATGTTGTAAACGACTTTGCGGAGCCTGTTCTTTTTCACATCATTCCCGAATAATTCATATTGTACGAGCTCGGCAGATACAAAGCGGGTGATGCCCAGGCTGATCATGGTCATATTGGTGTTGATGAGGGGCTCGCAACGCTGGTTTTCTTCGAAACGTTTCATCCGCAGCCTGAGCAGATGCAGGAGTTGTATGCCATCCTGTACAGGGCTTTGCATGATGATATTCTCTTTCCAGCTGTAATCTCCTTCATATTTAATGAAGATGCTGATTTCCGTGCAAAGGAGATCTTGTGTTACCAATCTTTTTTCCAGGGTCATGCAGAGGGAGAGCAGCAGGCTCTCGAGGTACGAAAGAGAACGGCGGTTCTGCGCGGAGATGGAGCGCATGACCGACATGCCCTGGTACTCCTGTGTTTTCATGTCTACCTCCGCGAAATTGAGGCGGTAGTGCCAGTACAGGCCGACCACGCTTTTACAGGCGCGCTGCAGCTTTTCTGCGGAAGTATGCCGCAGGTCGAGAGGGGTGTTGATGCCGGCGTTTTCCAGGCGGGTCGCCATGTTTCTGGCAATGCCGGGCAACTGGGTCAGCTTGATCCCGGATAAGACCTGGTCGATATTGGCCGGGGAGATGGTCATCAGTCCGTCGCGTTTCTGCAGGCCGGAAGCCAGCTTGGCGAGGAAAGCATTAGGCGCGATGCCGATGGAACATTTGAGCCAGTCGCCCACTTCGTTGCGGATATCGGCTTTGATCTTCCGGGCGACCTCTTCCGGATCTTTGTAGATCAGCCGGTAATTGTGGAGGTTGACAACGGCTTCGTCGATGCTTTTGGGGATCACATCCTCCGAATATTTTTTCAGCACCCGGATCATCCGGACATGAAATTCGCGGTAGCGGGCAGGATGGGTCTCCAGGGGAACGAGGTCGGGACAAAGCCTGATGGCCTCATCCAGGCGCATGCCTGTTCTTACTCCTTTTTCTTTCGCTTCTACCGAAGGCGCGATCACGCAGCCGTACTTCCCGGTATATACGCATACGCCTACGGGACGGCCTCGCAGCCAGTAGTTTTCCTGTTGCTCGCAACTGGCAAAAAAACTGTTCATATCCACAAATAATACATACGGCTCTAACCGTTGCTTCAGTCCATTCGCATTCATCATATTCCCTGTTTTCCGCAGGTATCCAAAGGTATTAAAATGCTTATATTTTTAGCAAATTAGTTTACAGGGGTAGCATGCACCTGGTTCAGTGAAAAATAATACGGGGTTTTCCGCTTCAAAAGAATATAATATTTATAAAAAGCAGGGAATGATGAGCAGCCTGGCCTGTTTCCGCCTCTTTTTGGTTTTTTGAGGGGATAATGAATATCTTCGGAGCTGGATTTTTGTGATGTTATAACTAAACTATGAAAAGAAGACTACCCGCCTTTACCCTCACGGAAGTACTCGTTGTACTGGTCATTATCGGAATACTGGTGCTGCTGGCCCTGCCTAACTTATTACCTCTTATTACCAAGGCCAAAAGCACGGAAGCGAAGATCCAGCTGGAGCATGTGTATACGCTGGAGAAAACTCATTTCTTCGAAAAATCCCGGTATACATCCGATTTGCAGACGCTTGGATTTGTGCAGGAAAAACTTTCTACCGAATCGGAATCAGGGGGAGCGAATTACCGGATCGAGATCGTGAATTCATCCCAGACTACGTTTACTGCCCGTGCCACTGCGGTGGTCGACTTTAATGGTAACGGTATATTCAATGTATGGGAAATCGACCAGGATAAGAACCTGCGTGAAGTGACGGGTGATTAAGGAATATGTGGCTACTCTGTATTTTCTTTGCCGGGCTGCTGGTTGTGGTAACGATCCAGGATTTCCGTTCCAGGGCTGTCAGCTGGGTACTTTTTCCACTGATGCATGTAAGCGTTGCCTGTATAGCTGTTCCGGATACAGGGGTATACCCTTGGCTTCATTCTTCAGGAATTAACCTGCTGCTGATCGCCATACAGGGGCTGCTGCTCTTTGCCTGGTTCTCGCTGAAGGACCGTAAGATGGTGAACCTGACGAAAGCGCACCTGGGCTGGGGAGATATTTTGTTCATTGCCGTACCGGCGATGTTCTTTTCTCCGCTTTATTTTTTGTTCTATTATGTACTGAGCTTGGTTGTTGCCTTACTATGCGGACTGTGGATACTCAGAAAGGAATATGCGGAACGTTCGATACCGCTTGCAGGAATACAAGCGGCTGTACTGTTCTTGTTTTTTGTTTTAGACATGATGTCTGATCATTTTAATTTTCGTAACGACAACTGGATCCTAACCCTGATCGCATGACCCAAGCTACCGAAACCGATACCTTTTATACCGGACTGCTCACGGCGGAACAGGCCTGGCATTACCGGATCTTTCCTGTAGCGGTACAGGATGAGCTGCTGGTATTTTATACAGACGGAGCTGAGGATGCGGGTGATGAGCTGGAGATGATCTTTGGGAAGAAGGTATTGTTGCAACAACGACCGCAGGAGCAGATGCAGGCCTTGCTGCAACGTTATTATAAACGTGAGCTCAGCGATTCGCGGGTAAAGAGCCTGACCTATACCGGTGATGCCGACAGCTTTTTGCATATCCTGATATCGGAAGCGCGGCACCTGAAGAGCAGTGATATTCATATTGAAACCTATGAAGACAGCTGCCGTGTAAGGATTCGTATCGACGGGATGATGGTAGAGCGTTATCACTTGGATAAGGCCGAATACCCTGCTCTTGTCAACAAGATCAAGATCCTTTCTAACCTCGATATTGCGGAGAAACGTTTGCCGCAGGATGGCCGGATATTCTTTAAGGATGGAGAGAACCAGTTCGATATCCGGGTTTCGGTATTGCCTACCCTGCATGGTGAAAAGGTTGTGCTGCGTTTGCTTAGCAATGACGCGACCGATATCGACATTCAGCGCCTGGGCTTTTCGACCTTCGACCTCGACAATTACCTGGAGGGGGTGAAAAGACCCAATGGCATCCTGCTGATCAGCGGGCCTACGGGTTCGGGTAAAACCACGACCTTATATGCTACCCTGAAATTACTGAACAAAGCTACACGCAATATTCTGACCATTGAAGACCCTATTGAGTATACCCTGAAAGGGATCAACCAGGTGCAATTGAAAGAGAGCATCGGGCTCAGCTTTGCCAGTGCGCTGAGAACGTTCCTGCGACAGGACCCGGATGTGATCATGGTCGGGGAGATCCGCGACCCGGAAACCGCCAATATGGCGATCCGTGCTGCGCTTACCGGTCACCTGGTCTTGTCTACCATCCATACTAATTCGGCCTGGGGAACGGTGTCGCGACTGGTGGATATGGGGATTCCGCCCTTCCTGATTTCCAATACGCTGAACACCACGGTGGCGCAGCGCCTGGTACGTTTGCTTTGTCCTGCCTGTAAAGAAAAGAAGGCTTTTCACAAGGATCTGTACCCGAAGCAATTCCGCCCTTTCCGTGATATTGAATTCCATTACGTTCCTTCGGGCTGTGACCAGTGTTACGGAACAGGCTATCGCGGCAGAAAAGCAGTATACGAAGTGATCCCGGTGGATGTGGTGCTGGCGGATAAAATAAAGATAGGCGTTTACGATGTGAATGATGATCTTCGTGAACGCGGCATTCATACCCTGACCGAAAATGCCTTTGAGCTATTTGAACAAGGTCAGACCTCCCTGGAGGAAATTTACCCATTACTATTTAATTTTTAATATGCTGAAGAAACCTAGTGCCTGGTTGCTATTGACCGTTCTTGTATTTGCTGCTACCCTTGGTGCGGCACAACAGCCTGACCGTTTTGCTGAGATGGAAAAACAGATGACCGCCCTGGCATCTGCCACGCCGGGCCTGAACGATAAGGTGGACTTTTCTGTATCCGGTGTGTCCATACAGGAATTCCTGCGCGGGCTGGCGGAATCGAATAACCTCAATATCAATATTGACCCTTCGCTTACCATGAAGGTGTACAATAATTTCACGAATGAGAAGGTCTCTAATATCCTCCTGTTCCTGGCAAAAGAATACGACCTGGAGATCCGCTTTGTCGGCTCGATCATGTCGGTGTCGAAATATAAAGCGATGCCCGATGCTCCGGCTCCGCGGAATATCCTGGTGAAGTATAATCCTTATAACAACCTGCTGTCGCTGGATCTGAAGGACGACACCTTGAGTAGGGTAGTGAAGAAGATCACACAGATAGCGAAGAAGAATGTCATTTTTGCTTCGGGCCTTGGCAACCGGAAGGTAAGCGTATACCTGGAAGATATATCGTTCCAGAATGCACTGGAAAAAATGGCCTTTGCCAATGAATTAAAGCTTACCCGCACAGAGGATGATGTCTATGTGTTTGAATCTTTATCCGAAGGAGAGTCTTCGGGTTTGCTTGCCGCTAAAAAAGGAAGCGGGCGCCCGTACCGTCCTTCAGCTTCCCGTTCAGGGATGTTTATCGAAGTGGTCAGGGACAGCGCGGGCCTGAGCCGTATTACGCTCGAGGCCAATAACAGCCCGGTGGTAGATGTGCTGCGTGCGGTGTCGGAAGAAGCGGGCATCAGCTATTTTATGTATTCGGAGATCAAGGGAACGACCACGCTGAATGTGAGCAATGTAACCTTCAACGATTTTCTGACCTATCTTTTCCGTAATACGGAATATACTTTCAAGAGCGATCAGAACCTGTATATGATCGGTGATCGTAAGCTGGAAGGGCTCCGTATCAGCAAGGTGATCCAGCTGCGTTACCGCTCGCTGGAAACGGTGGTGGAGATGATCCCTGCCGAGATCCGGAAGAATGTTGAGATCCGCGAGTTCAAGGAACTGAACAGCATCCTGCTGACCGGTTCGGGTCCGCAGATCGAAGAGGTTGGCGCTTTTGTCAAAGAGATCGACCGTGTGGTACCCATGGTTATGATCGAGGTGATCATGGTGGATGTTAAAAAAGGTAATACGATCAAGACCGGCATCCGTGCAGGCATTTCAGATTCGGTTAAGACCGGTGGAACCTTCTTACCCGGGGTGGATTATACGCTGGGTGCGCGGGCCATCAATGACTTTATAGGGAAGGCTTCTTCTGTAGGCTCTGTTAATATCGGTCGCGTTACTCCTTCGTTCTATGTCGGGCTGAGCGCACTGGAGAATAACAATAATGTGAACGTGCGTTCCATGCCTAAGCTCTCTACCCTGAACGGCCATGAAGCGAATCTCTCTATCGGGAGCACCCGTTACTACAGTGTGACCACGCAGAATGTTTTAGGTTCCCTGAACCCGCAAACGGTGGCTACGCAGCAGTTCAACCCCGTACAGGCTAACCTGGCGATCTCGATCAAGCCTGTTATTTCGGGTGATGAGCAGGTGACCCTGAATATTGATGTTAATATTTCGGACTTCCTGGGGGAACCGCCGAACAACCAGCCTCCTCCGTCTTCTACCAGCCAGTTTAAATCCATTATCAGGGTACGGAATGAAGAGATGGTGGTATTGGGGGGCATTGAGCGCCTTGAAAAGAGCGATAACGGTTCGGGTGTCCCGGTACTTTCCAGGATCCCTGTGCTGAAATGGCTGTTCAGCGAACGTACGCGCACCCGGCAGAAGACAGTTTCAGTTGTATTTATTAAGCCGACCATTATATACTAAGTTTTCCTATGCTGCATTCCATGGCTGATCGCTGGATATCGTGGAACCGGGTAACGGGTCTCGACATTTT
>CALNCF010000413.1 GCA_937875035.1 uncultured Sphingobacteriaceae bacterium
CGAAAGTCTGCTTTCTCCAGGATGGTCTGGTCGAAGGTAGCCCGGGCCAGGTCGCTGTGATCGAAATGAGCCGCGCTCAGGTCGCATTCGGTGAAGTCGGCATCGTGCAGGCTGCTTTGCCTGAACAGGGTTTTCTTCAGCCTGACCCTGTAAAAAGAGGAGTCGTTCAGCACGCAATGATCAAAGGATACGGCAAAGCCGAAATCGCTGCAGCTTTCAAAGCGAAGCCCCAGCATCTTGCAATCTTTAAAGCGTACATCCTGGAAGGCTGTTCTGTCCAGCTTTACGAGGCTCAGGTTGCAATCCGTAAATTCGCATTCGAGGAACCTGATCCCGGAAAGATCGGAACCGGAAAAATCACAATGAATAAAACGGCAGTATTCATACACGCCTTTCGGCAATTCTTCCGCGGTGTAGCTCTTCTTCTCAAAGGTTTGTTCCAGGTAATTTGATTCCATACCGTTTGTGCAGGTTGACAGGTAACTGTTATTTATTGGGTATTTTCAGGGGAACACGCTGGATCTGCAAGACCGTGTTGTCTGATTTATGCTCATCTCCTATCAAAGGAAATACCAGCGCCCTGAGGTATTGATCGGTATCGGCAATCGAGAGGTCGTCCTTTACAAAGAAGGCCGTGGTCACCACTCCGTTCCTGCCCGCGGGTACCTGCGGAATACTCCATTCGTAGCGGTCGTCTTTAATGAGTACCGGTTTTGGATAGGAATTATTCAATACGAAATTGTCGTTCAGCTCCAGGCGTACAGTCATGTCGACAGGCAATAAGCCTTTGTTCTCATAAAAGATGCTGATCGCGTTGATCTCTCCGATACGGATGCTGTCGTTCACGAGGCGGATCGATACATCCTTTAATTTATCTTCCTTTCCATAGGTCAATACATGCACCGGAAGCGGATATGCCTTCGCTCCTTCTTCGATGACCATCAACTGATCGGCCGGTAGCTTTGTTAATGTCTGTACATAACCCGATGGCCAGGTGATTTGCAGGGTGTCGATATAAACAGCGTCGCCCAGGCCAAAATACAGGTCGTAGCCATTCGCCTGCGGGCGACCCATCCGGCTTTGCAGCTCGCGGTACTGCCAATAGCTTTTCCCACGGATATTCGCCTTAAGGGCAACGCGGGCTCCTATGCCAAAGGTGTTGCTCAGATCTCCGCGCAGCTTCAGCCGCAGCCAGTGATTGGCGTTCGGCTGATTGAGGTACAGGGTATTCTCCGTACGTTCGATGTCGTTCCCGAAAAGATCGGGGAAGCCGTCGTTGTTGAGGTCTGTCCAACTGCAATGCCCGTCTACGGCTTTCTCTGTTACGATGAGCGAATTTTCGTTCCGGGTAAAGGTGCCATCGTTGTTATTCAGGTAGAGCTCATTGGCAGCACGTACATTCACCACGTACAGGTCAAGGTCGCCATCATTATCAATATCGACCCATTCGGCCGAGTTGCTGTCGCCGGACGGAACGGAGAACACTCCATTCACGATCTCGAAAGTTCCATCGCCCCGGTTCTTATACAGGGTATTGGGTGATCCGAAATGGCAGATGAACAGGTCCATATAGCCATCGTTATTGTAATCGCCCCAGGCATCGAAACGGGC
>CALNCF010000414.1 GCA_937875035.1 uncultured Sphingobacteriaceae bacterium
AACTCACCACGGTCGCTCTTAGGGAAGAACTCGGTGCCGACATATCCCGCTCCCACTAAGGTGAAGGACGCGATCAGCAGCGCAAGGGTAATACCCAGTGTTGTTTTCTTGTGGCCCAGCGCCCATTTCAGGATATTGGTTACCCAGTTGGTGAACCTGTTCAGGCCCCGTTCAAAAGAGAGAATAATTCTTCCGAAGATATTCTTACCGGTGATGTGCTCCAGCTTTCCGAAACGGGAAGAGAGTAGCGGTACGATGGTAAAGGATGCGAGCAGGCTCAGCAGGGTAGATATGATCACGACCACGCAGAACTCTCTCAGGATATCGGATACCAGTCCGGTGCTGATCGCGATCGGGAAGAATACCACCACGATCACCAGGGTAATAGAAGTTACGGTAAAGCCGATCTCCTTCGTTGCCTCAAAGGCAGCGCGTACCCGGTTCTTACCCATCTCCATGTGCCTGTAAATATTTTCCAGTACCACGATCGCGTCATCCACCAGGATTCCGACTACCAGGGATAATCCCAGCAGCGACATCAGGTTCAGGGTGAAGCCGAAGAGACTCATCCCGATAAAGGTAGCGATAAGCGATGCCGGAATGGATACCATTACGATCACCGCGTTCCGTAGGCTGTGCAGGAAGAACAGCATCACGAAAGCTACCAGCACAATGGCAAGCAGCAAGTCGTGGATCACCGCGTCTGCCGATTGCAAGGTAAAGGTTGAGCTATCGGACGCGATGGTCACGTTCAGGTCTATGTTCTTATAATCCTTCTCCAGGGAGGCAATCGCCAGCTTTACCTGGCGGCTTACTTCCACGGCATTGGCATCCGACTGCTTCTGTACCTGCATGGCAATCGCTGCCGTACGGTCTACCCTGGCGATCTTCTCTACATCCTTCTGTGTATCCTGTACATCGGCTACATCTTTCAGGCGTACCTGCACCCCATTACGACTGGAGATCACCAGGTTCTGCAGCTCGGCTACATCCTTGAACTTCCCGGCCAGACGAACCAGGATATCCCTGTTTTCGGTCTTTACGCTTCCGGTAGGGAAGTCGAGGTTTGAGCTCAGGATAGCCTGCTGCACCGCCAGTATGGATAAGCCATAGCTTTCCACTTTCCTGGCATCCAGGTTTACCTGGATCTCTCTTTCCTGTCCGCCGATCAGGTTGATCTGCGCCACCCCGCTTACCCGCGAAATGGTTGGTACCACCCGTTTGTCGATGAGGTCATAGAATTCCGCATCACTCATTTTGGCCGTAGCCGACATGGTAATGATCGGAAGGTCATCAATAGAGAACTTGCTCAATGATGGCGGCTCTACATCATCCGGCAGCTTCGACAGGATCGCGTTCACTTTACGCTGCGCATCGTTCATGGCGATGTCGACATTCGTTCCGTTCTTCAGCTGGATGGTTACGATCGACAAGCTCTCGAAAGAGGTCGCCGTGATCTTCTTAATATTTTCCATAGAAGAAACAGCTTCTTCTACTTTCTTTGTCACCGTGTTTTCTACCTCGTTGGGCGATGCTCCCGGGTAAATGGTCGCGACCGATACCACCGGAGGAGAGAATTTAGGTAACAGCTCATAGTTAAGCGATTTATAACTGATGAGCCCCAATAAGGTCAGGATCGTAAACAATACGACGACAATAGTGGGTCTTTTTATAGATACTTCAGCAATTTTCATGGTTGGTTCTTACTTTTGAATTTGAACTTTCGCTCCGTCTGTCAGGTTAATTTGTCCGCTGGTAATTACAGTCTCACCCTCTTTCAATCCGTCAATAATTTCTACACGGTCGCCGATGATCCTTCCGGCTACCACCGTACGCACTTTCGCCGTTTCGCCTTCCAGCATAAATACCTTGTTGCTGTTCACGCTTCCCACGAATGCAGAACGCTGCACCATGATGGCCGGGTTCTGTTTCGGGAACTTGAAGTTCGCGCTGGCGAACATGCCTGCTTTCAGCTTGTTGTTCGAATTCTCGATCTGGATCTCTACCGGGTAGTTCAACGCGGCATCGGCTTTCGCCGCGATAAAGGATACCTTTCCTTTAAAGGTCTTATCCGGGAATACCTGGCAGGTAACGCTTACCGGGTCGCCGGTCTGCAGGTTGATCACCTGTAGCTCGTTCGCGTTTACTTTCAGCTTTAGCTTAGATACATCGACAATATCGAACAGCTTGGTGCTTAACGCGATGTACGAGCCTGTTTCAATATACCTTTTGTTGATCACCCCGCTGATCGGCGCTTTGATGCTTGCATCCGACAGCTTACGTTTGGCTGTCTGGTAACGGGCTTCGGCCGTTTTCAGGTTCAGCCGCATATCATCCAGTTGCTGCTGGGTAATACCGCCGGTCTGGATGGCGCTTTCGTAACGGTCTTTGTCTTTTTTCAGTTTTTCATAAGACGCTTCGGCAGATGTAAGGTCGACGCGTAATAATTCGTCATCAATGCGGGCGATGATCTGCCCTTTTTGTACGGTGCTTCCTTCGTCTACGAGGATCTGCGTGATCTTGCCGCTGATCTCGGAGAGTAAGGAAAGGTCCTGGTTAGGTAAAAAGTTTCCGTTCGATACGAAATCGAGATCGATCGCTGATTTTTTCACGACTTCGGTATTGACTACCACGGCGCCGGTACCCTGCGCTACGATCTCTGTCTTGGTCTTATTTTTCTTCTTATTGTTCTGCAGCACATAGCCGATCAGGCCTAAGGTGGCTACTACAACGACGGTAATTATGATTCCTCTTTTCATGATGGTGAATGGTGTCGGTTATTGGTTTAATGTTTTTATTTTTCCTTGTGATTTGATCAGTTGTATCTCGGCAAGCTTGTAATTCAGTAAAGCCTGGTTATAGCTGTTCTGCGCTTCTACCATCGACGATTCTGAATTCAGCAGGTCGGTTAAATTGGCCAGCCCGTTCTTATAATTGCTCTGCGTGGTCTGGTACACTTCGTTTGCCAGCTTCACGTTTGCTTCCTGCACACGAATGGTGTTGATACTGTTGCTCATCTGGATGCTCGCGTTCTGATATGCGAGGTCGACCGACTGTTGTGTGGTGCTCAGGTCCTGGTCTATTTTCAGCAGGGCGATGTTCGCTTGCTTTACCTTCGACCCGCGTGCATTCCCATCGAAGATCGGCACCCGCAGTGTTAAGCCTACCGACGCCATGTCGTACCAGAACGCGCTGGTGTTTGCTGTTTTGAACAGGTCGAACTTGTCGCTCAGGCCGTTGTATGAATAATTTCCGGAAAGCGACAGGCTTGGGTAATATTCCGCCTGGTATGCTTTCTTCTGAAGGGTCAGCAGCTCACGTTGTTTTTTCAGCAATACAAAGCTGGTGATGTTATCGGCGTTCACGGTTTCTTCTTTTACAGGTACAATTTCTTTCGAGAGATCATTCAGCGGAATACGTTCAAAGGAAACGGCTGTATTCAGGGGCATCCCCATATAGAATTTCAGCATGTTCTCCATCTGGCGGATACCATCGGTGAGCTGTTGTTTCTGTGTTTGAAGATTGGTCAGGTTTACCTGCACACGGTCACGGTCTGTTTTCTTCACCAGGCCATTCTCGTATTGCGAAGCGATGGTCTTCTGTAGCTGGATTACATTGTTGAGGTTTGCATCGATCACGGCTACCTGCTCCTGGTTTACCAGCAACTGGTAGTATGCGGAGGCAACCTGCTCGATCACCTGCTCTTCTGTAAGAGCCGCGCTCAACTGGTAGAAATCCTCGCCCACCTTCGCAGCCTTCAGCCCCGTAAAAACCGATTGGTTAAACAATTGCTGGCTCAGGGAAACTCCTGCGGCAGCGTTCCAGGTCGTACCGCTTTCTACAATAATATTTTCACCCGGTCTTCCGGCCAGGGTGCCCGGCAATACAAAGCGGGGCTTGATCAGGTTATCGGTCAGCGAAGCATTCCCGTTGATCTGTGGCAAGGCCTGCGCACGTACCTCGTTGGTCACGTAGCGACCGTTCTCCGCTTCCAGCCGGGCCTTGCTCGCATCCTGGTTATGCTTAATGGCATAATCGAGGATCTGCTTCAGGTTCATGACATTGCTCTGTGCCCACACAGGCGCCGAGCTTAGTAATGCTATTGCACTCATCAGTACAATGATTTTCCGTTTCATATGTTTATTTCAATAGTGTTTGGTGATAGACTTCTAATTGTTCTTCGGTTACTGCATATCCCCTGGGCGTGCTGATGCCGAACAGGTACAGGGATGTTTGTGTCAGTAATATTTTATAAGGATGAAGCTTCTGATCATGAAACATATCCTTCTGGAAGATCGACTCCACCTGCTGTATCCTGATGGCCGCGAGCGTATCCATGTCAGGGTTCGCGCGGTACAGGCCTTCCTGTATGCCTCTTTCCAGGTTATCGGTGATGCGTTTCTTCGAATTCACGCATTTATAATGTTCTATTTTCTCCCAGATCAACGGGAAATATTTTTGCAGCTCGAAAAAGAATACCTGGTTAATGCGCGTCAGGATCTGGTAAGTAGCGTTCATCTCGATCAGCACTTCTTCAATGGCATTCTTCGCGCTCCCCAGGTTCTCGTTCAGGTATGTTGTATGATTGTTCAGCATGCCGGTGATCAGCATGTCGATCAGCGTATTCTTGTCGGGATAATACTGGTAGATCGTCTTTTTCGATACGCCCAGCTCGTGTGCAATGTCGTCCATGCTCACGCCGCGTACCCCGAACCGGAAGGATAGCTGCTCTTCTTTTTCAATAATGCGCTCTTCCATTTTCTTATTTGTTGATGCCCTCGATCAGCAGGTCGCAGGCAAATTTTTGTTGTTTGGTCAGCTCGTCGAAATGAGATTCATCAGGAATGATCCTTCGTTCCTTTTTTACGATCGAGCTCAGGTGCAGGCCGATCATCATGTCGATCGCGGTCCGGGCAGTCGCGCGCGCGTCCCGTTCCCTGGCAATTCCTTTGGCCATGTCTTTTTCCAATAGCTCTGCCAACAGGGTGATCTCTGCCTGTTCCGCTTCTCTTAAAATGGTTTTGATGGCCTGCTCATTTACGGTGATGTCCTGAAGTCCTTCCGAGCCCAGGTGAAGCATGAAATATTTCCTGGCAAAGCTATTCCGGATGTCGATGATCGAGTACAGGCCTTCCTTTACGCTGCCAGCCTTGCGGAAATGTTTCGTGATCTCCGTATGATATATTTTAAGTAAATGTTTGATCACGGCGAGAATAAGGCTCGCCTTGTCCGGGAAATAGTAATAGAGAGAAGCTTTAGATGATGACAGGTCATCAGCGATCTCGCTCATCGTGGTCTTGTTAATGCCGAAATGAGCGAACCGCTTAAGGGCGGTCTCTATGATCTGTTCCTGCTTATGATCTGATTCTGACATTTTAACTATTATACTATTTGACTATTTGAATAATAAAGTCAAATATATGGAAAGGTCAGATTCGTTGCAAGTGTTATTTTGTAACTTGCTGTATATCAGCGATAAATTTTTAAAAATGAATTTAGGCGTTCAGGCCTTTCAGGAAAATAAAGGCAAACTGTTTCTGGCGGTCAGCGATCCGGGCCAGGATCTCCTTATCAAGCCTGAAATGGGATTTCAGGTTCTTGATCAGCAGCATTCGGAGGCCTAAAATAGCCTCGAAGAGTAATTCTGCCATAGCTTCGGGGTCTGAAACATGGCTGGTTCCCCTGTCGATATCGATCTTGATGATCTCGGTAAAATGCCTTTTCTCCTGTTCCCTTGCCTTTTCAAAGAGCTTGATCAGGTCGGGATGGTTCTCCAGCTCGGTAAAATTGCTCGGCTCAAGCAGGGTGAAATATTTTTCGATGAAAGAATGGCGCAGGTCGATGTAGGCGGCGATACCCTCTGCGCTGGTCTTCACCTTTTTCAGGTGCTTGCCAAACTCCTTCTCGCCGGAAGAGAACAGCCGGTCGAGCACGGTCGCGTACAATCCGGTCTTATCCGGGAAGTAATAATAGAGAAGCGCTTTCGACAGGTTCAGGTCTTTCGCGATTTCCGCCATCGTAGTCTTGCCCATTCCAAAATGAGCGAACCGTTTGAGGGCAGCTTCTATAATTTGTTCTCTTTTTGTATCCGGTGCTTCCATGGCGCAGTGTCAAAAATAGAATAATTCAGCAAAATATGGCAAGTGTAATATGATGTAGTGTCTGTTTGTACGGTTATGAACGAAACGGAATGTACATCTGTTCGTCCTTTTTCCATTCAATGATTATTCATAATTGATTTGTAATTTGCCCCTTAAATTCACGAAGCTCAACCATGATCAGGATACACTCCCAGCACTCCCTGCAAGCCTATAACACATTCGGAGTAGATGTCAATGCGAAGTATTTCGCAGAGGTTCATACGGTGGAAGAATTACAGGACATCCTGCATACGGAGCAGCTGAAGGCTTCGTCGCTGCTGGTACTGGGCGGCGGGAGCAATATGCTGCTGACGAAGGATTATGATGGATTTGTATTGAAGATGTCCATTAAGGGAATGGATGTGCGCGAAGAAGGGGACGCCGTTTTTATAAATGCAGGAGGCGGCGAGGTTTGGAACGACTTTGTGCAGTTCTGTGTGAACAGGGGATACGCAGGCGTGGAGAATCTCAGCCTGATCCCGGGCTCGGTAGGCGCTTCACCGATCCAGAACATCGGTGCTTATGGAGTGGAGATGAAAGACTGTTTTTATTCCCTGCAAGCCTGCGAGATCTCTACCGGTAACATGCGAACCTTTACCCGGGAAGAATGTCGCTTCGGCTACCGCGACAGCGTTTTCAAGAATGAGCTTCGCGGTCAGTATATCATTACTTCCGTTCTTTTCAGGCTGTCGAAAACGGCGAAGCTTAACCTGAGCTACGGAGCCATCGAAGAGGAATTGCAGCGTCGCGGTATTACGCATCCAACTATAAAAGATGTGAGCGATGTCGTATCACATATTCGTGTGAGCAAGCTTCCCGATCCATCCACGATCGGTAATTCGGGCAGCTTCTTTAAGAACCCTGTGATCGGTGAAAATGATTTTAAAAATCTTCAGCATAAATTCCCTGAAGTAGTGCACTACCCGGCCGGAGAGGGTAAGGTGAAAATAGCGGCCGGCTGGCTTATTGAGCAATGCGGCTGGAAGGGCAAGGTACATGGGCATACGGGAACCTGGAAGAACCAGGCGCTGGTGGTCGTGAATCATGGCGGAGCCACAGGTAAAGAGATCTACGATTTTTCCGCGATGATCATCGATTCTGTCCGTGAGCGCTTCGGCGTAACCCTCGAACGGGAAGTCAACATATTTTAAAAATCTTCATTATTTATATAAAAAGGGATGTTTGTGAAAAATATCCCGGAACGGTGCAACCTTTTTCCCGGCAGCTTGTCATTGGTATGAAAATGAAAAAGCTGAACAGGACAGGTGTTGTGCCACGGCTGTTATGAATGCAGCGTTCACCATGGAATTATTCCTAACTAAACAGAAGTTCATACTTGGAGCCAGTATATATAGACATACATGAAGCCCTGGTCGCGCAATGCAGGAAAGGGGACGCGAAGGCACAGCACGAGCTGTATAAGCTCTATGCCCGTTCCATGTATAATGTATGCATGCGTATGGTGAACCATGTGGGAGAGGCGGAGGATATTTTACAGGAATCATTCCTGGAAGCATTTACGAAGCTGGATAACTTCCGGGCGGAAGCAAGCTTCGGAAGCTGGCTGAAACGGATCGTGATCAACCGTTCCATCAATTACCTGCGCAAACGTAAGCTGGAGCTGGTGGAAAGCATCGGGGAAGCGGACCTGGCAGCGGAAATGCCAGACGATGACGAAGAGCTGCAGCTGGAAGTAAGCCGGGTGCACAAGGCTATACAGGAACTTCCGGATGGATACAGGGTCGTATTAACGATGTATTTATTGGAAGGCTATGATCATGGAGAGATCGCGGAAGCCCTGCACATTTCAGAGTCTACCTCGAAGTCGCAGCTGAACCGTGCGAAAAATAAGTTAAGAGAAAAATTAAGTGTATATGCGCAACAGGATTGAAGAGTTCATAACAGAGAACCGGAAGGAGTTCGACCGGTTCGAGCCCCGGGAAGAGCTGTGGAACAAGCTGGACGCGAAGCTTGCCGGGCAGCGTAAGCAAAAGGTTTCGCGTTTCCGGATCATGTCGGTAGCGGCATCGGTCGCTGTGCTGATGGTGGTGTCGTTCCTCTTCGTACGTTATAATCATGCGCCGGATCGCGTACCCCAGGTGGAGCTTCCTGCGGAAGAGCAGCAGGCAGAGCTGTATTATTCTTCCCTGATCGAAGTGAAGCGTTCGGAGATCGATCAGCATAAAAAAAAGAACCCGGAATTATGCAAGGAGTTCGACAAGCAGATCCAGGCCCTGGATATTCTATATAACCAGTTAAAAACAGAATACATTAAAACACCGGATAAGGAGGTAGTGATCAGCGCGATGATCGAAAACCTGCAGACCCAGCTTAAAATACTGAGCCAGCAGCTCGAGATACTGGACCAGCTTAAAAATCCATCTAAAAAAACAAAAACACATGAAAGCGTTACCATATAAAAAATATACCCTGATGCTTTGCCTGTTCTTTACCGGGATGACAGTTGTCCAGGCCCAGGTCAGCTCGAAAGAAAAGAAGATCACGAAAACATTCACGGTGAACGAGCAGGACCGGCTGTCGGTCGAGAACTCGTACGGAAAGGTACATGTGAATACCTGGGATAAGAAAGAGATCAGCGTAGAAGTGAAGATCGAAGTGGTGCAGAGGAGTGATGCGAAGGCGCAGGAGGTGCTCGACCGGATCGTTATATCGGATGTCCGTACATCAGGAGGCATCAGCTATAAGACCACGCTCAACTGTGGTAATATCGTGATGAGCTCAAAGCAGGCGGTGTCGGTAGATTATACCGTGTATATGCCTGCCGGAAATCCCTTGAGTGTGGTGAATAAGTTCGGGGATGTGTACCTCGCCGATTTCTCGGGCAACCTGGATCTGCAGGTAGCGTACGGAGCATTGAAGACTGGGAAATTAAGCGGTAGCGACAAAGCGATCAAAGTGCAGTTTGGAAGTGCGGTTATTACCTCGATCGAAAACGGGCGCCTGGATATCCAGTATTCCAAGCTGAACATCGAAAAAGCGCAGAAAGTAGACCTGGTCAATATATTCGGCAGCACAAACATTACGAGTGTACAGAACCTGAAGATCGATCAGCGCTATGGCTCGGTGAATGTCGGAACTGTCGCCCAGATGTCGGGTAAGGTAGAGTTTTCTGATTTCGATGTGTCGAAGCTGTTGAAGAGTATAGACCTGACCATGAAATATTGCAGCCGTGCAGACTTTGGTATGATCGGTCCGGATGTCGAGTTGGTTCGTGTGAATGCCAATTTCAGCTCCCTGTATTTCAAGTTCGACGACTCATCCAATATGAATTTCAATATTAATACCCGTTTCGGCGAGTTCAAGCCTTACAATTCTTCGCGCTTTACGAACTATAAAAAGGATAAGGAGCAGAACTCCAACAATGGTACGTACTCAGGAAGTTTAGGCAAGGGAAATGAGGGAGCAGTGATCATTACTTCGAATTACGGCAACGTCTATTTTTGATGATTATTGTGCAAAAATGTACGAATCCTGCCCGGTTTTATGCTGTTGGCGGGATTTTTTGTGCTGTTTAGTTCAAAAACCGCTTTTTTAATGTTTAAACACATTGTTTAACTTTTAAGTGTAATTATTTAAACAAAATATTTGGATTAAAGGGATGTGATGCGTAGTTTTGATCTACCAAACAAGAAAGGATCAGCTATGACACAACCAGAATTCAATAACTTAGTGTTAAGACAGTCCGGATCACTAAGAACGTATGCTTTGCATTTTACGCACGATTCGGAAGATGCAGACGATCTTGTTCAGGATACCTTGTTAAAAGCGATCACTTACTATAACAAGTTTGCTGAGGGTACTAATTTGAAGGGATGGTTATATACCATCATGAAGAATACCTTTATAAATAACTATCGTAGAATCACCAAAATAAATACGCTGGTTACCAAGTCGGATGAAATTTCATCTGCTAACCTGTTCTTCAGCTCAACCGTAAACCTTGGCGAGGGAAAGTTTATCCTGAATGATATCCAGAATGCCCTTGGCAGTCTGACCGACGATTACCGGGTACCTTTTATGATGTATTTCGAAGGACATAAATATCACGAGATCGCAGATTACCTGAAGATACCGATCGGTACGGTGAAGACCCGGATCCACGTAGCCCGGAAATTGCTGAAAGCTCAGCTCAAGAGCTATGACAGGGGCGTTACCAATAAAACGCATGCTGCACAGGAAGAATCGATATTTGAAGATTAAATAAAAAGCCCTTACAAATTGTAAGGGCTTTTTTTATGGGGTTTATTGTACTGGTTATGATCAAACCAGCTCGATGTCGAATTGAGCCAGGTTGATGAATTCCTGGATCCGTCCGTCGAGCTCTTCTTTCGGAAGATTCTTCAAACGCTCCGTTCCGAATTTCTCTACGCAAAAAGAAGCCATTGCCGAACCGAAAATGATGGCGCGTCGCAGGTTTTCGAAGGAGATATCACCGGTTTTGGCAATATAGCCCATAAAGCCACCCGCGAACGTATCACCTGCGCCGGTAGGGTCGAACACTTCTTCCAGTGGAAGAGCAGGAGCAGAGAACACCTTGTTCTCGTGGAATAAGAGGGCACCATGCTCTCCTTTCTTAATGATCAGGTATTTAGGGCCCATCGCAAGAATCTTCTTGGAAGCCTTTACTAATGAGTATTCCCCGGATAGCTGCCGGGCTTCGGCATCGTTGATCGTCAGCACATCAACCATTTTAAGGGTTTTCAGCAGGTCATCCATCGCCACATCCATCCAGAAGTTCATCGTATCGAGCACCACGAGCTTAGGACGCTTATGAATCCGGCTGATCACGGTCTGCTGCACCTGCGGCGTCAGGTTGCCTAACAGCAGGTATTCGCAATCCTGGTAGGATTCCGGGATCACCGGGTCGAAATCGGCCAGCACATTCAGCTCCGTAGCCAGGGTATCGCGGCTGTTGAGGTCATTATGGTATTTTCCTGACCAGAAGAAGGATTTTTCACCTGCCTTGATCTGTAGGCCCTCGGTGCTGATGCCATGTTTTGAGAATTCCTCGATGTCTTCCTGGTGAAAATCGTCGCCTACAACGGCTACGATCTTGGTGTTCTTATAAAAGTAAGAGGCTGCCAGGCTCGCGTAAGTCGCTGCTCCTCCGACGATTTTGTCGGTTTTACCGAAAGGTGTTTCAATGGCATCGAAAGCCACAGTACCAATAATAACTAAACTCATGATAATTTTTTAATATTTTTTTCTGCAAATATTGCATAATTAATTTTAATCACCTAATATTGCATTCCCTTAACGAAAAGGGGTTAACACTCCTGAATAGCTCAGCCGGTTAGAGCATCTGACTGTTAATCAGAGGGTCGCTGGTTCGAGTCCAGCTTCAGGAGCCCAATACAAGCCTCACATGCCCGTGGGGCTTTTTTTATGCCTTGAGCTTTCAGCTGTTTCTTCTATAAAAACAAATGCTCCATCATCCTTTTGCAGAACTATGGAGCATTCGAAGTATCTGATATTACTATCTTTTATTGGCCTTCTTCTTTTTTATTCTTCGCTTCGAACTCGCGGATCATTTCTTCCGGGCTCATGTGCAGATAGCGTAAGGATGACTCCGCATCTTTAGCCAGTTTGTGATTTGGGTATTTCTGGATGAACTCCTGGTAGAATTTTTTTGCTTTCAGGGTATCGGCTTCGCTTGTTTCGGCAATGAATCCGCAAAGGAACAGGCTTTCCGGCGCGCGGGTATAGCCAGGGTATTCGAGGTTGATTGCGTAATAGGTGTTGATGGATTTTCCAGGCATCCCCATCGCATTGCAAAGCTCTGCCGATTTGAACATAAATTCAGGAGTCAGCGGATCGTCCTTATACTGGTGCGCGTAATCGGTGTATTTTTCAATCAGTACCATAGCTACTGAATCGTTGGTTCGCTCCATGCTGCTCATCAGTTGCTTTTCCAGTTTTTTGATCTCCCCGAAACTTTTGTCTTTCGGGCTCTGACAGGCTTGTATAATAAACAGGGACAGGATGGAAATAACGAGTGATATCTTTCTCATGAATGCTTTATTTGCCTCAAAACTAAGATTTTTGAGTTAAAGTTTTAAATGCCTTATATTTGTTACCATGAAAAAAATCTTTTCTCTGATCATGTGCCTGTACCTGCTGCTGAACACAGTAGGGTACAATGTATATGCGCATTTCTGCGGAGAAGAGTTGCAGGCTACCG
The DNA here is from genome assembly GCA_937875035.1 of uncultured Sphingobacteriaceae bacterium. Classification (GTDB taxonomy): domain Bacteria; phylum Bacteroidota; class Bacteroidia; order Sphingobacteriales; family Sphingobacteriaceae; genus CALNCF01. The sequence goes on from CALNCF010000414.1 coordinate 12,343, forward strand.
CGATCATGGTGAAAGCCGAATCGTGCTGTGATGAAGATACGGGAATGAAAAACAGACCCGGGTGTTGCAAAGAGGAAGTGAAGCAGGTGGTGATCAAGACAGAATATCTTGTAAGCAATGCTGCGAAAACACTGGCTCCTGCCGCACTTGATCTTTTCATTATTCCTGCTTCCGCGCCGGCTCCCGGCCTCGTTAAGGTTCTCAGTCAGCCTGTACACAGTGTTTACGAGGTAAACCTGCACTCCGTCCCCATTATCCTGACCACCCAGAATTTCCGGATCTGATATAAATGTGAGCAATCGCGCTTCCCACAAGGGAAGAGTGTGTTTATTTTCTGACATTTAAATCAATCCATATGAATTATACCAAGTATATACTTATACTCATATTGTTGCCTGTGTCTGTATTCGCGCAGGAACTGAAAGGGCGCGTGCTGGAGCACCAGGCTTCGGGGCATAGCCCGCTTACGGGTGCAAGCGTGGTCTGGATAAATAGCAATAAGGGTGCTGTTACAGATGCCGGGGGCTATTTTAATATAAGCTCCGAAGGCATCAGCGAAAAGAAGCTGGTAGTTTCTTTCGTAGGCTTCAAGTCCGACACCCTTGTTATTACCAGCGAGGGCTATGTAGAAGTAACGCTGCACCCTGTACATACGCTGAAGACGGCCGAGGTGGTCTTTGAGCGTTCGGGTACCATGATCTCCATAAACCCCATTAAAACGGAGATGATCACTTCCAAAGAATTAAAGAAGGCAGCCTGCTGTAACCTGGGCGAAAGCTTTGAAACGAATGCGACCGTGGATGTAACCTATAAGGATGCCATTACCGGGAGCAAGGAGATACAGGTATTGGGGCTTTCCGGTGCTTATACACAGATTCTGACCGAAAACTCACCAATGATCACCGGCCTGGGTTTGACATATGGGCTGAACGGGATTCCCGGAACACAGATCGATGCGATCAATATTGTGAAGGGGCCGGGCTCAGTGATCTTTGGCCCGGAATCTATCAGCGGCATGGTGAATGTCGACCTGAAAGATCCTGATAAATCTGAATGGCTCTTTGTGAATGGATTTGTTGATGAGAACCTGCGGAAGGAGATCAATGTGGATAAGGGAATTCGTGTAAACGACCGCCTGCACGGGCTCGTATCCTTTCATGCCGATCATTTCGACGGAAAGATCGACCGGAATAATGATTCCTTTCTCGACATGCCTCTGCTGACCAATGTGAGCCTGCTGAATAAATGGAAATATGTGAATGGTAAAGGCCTGATGTCGCAGAACTCCGTGAAATATCTGTACGAAGAGCGCATGGGCGGACAGGTGGGCTTTGATTTTTCGAAGGACCGTTCCGACCCTTCGGCCTGGGGGCAGAAGCTGCGGACAGACAGGGTTGAGCTGTATGGCCGCACAGGTTATGTGATCCCCTCGGCTACTTATAACAGTATCGGCCTGCAGTATGCTTTCGTAAACCATGAGCAGCATGGCTTTTATGGGATGCGCGACTATGATGGCTCCCAGCAATTGCTGAGCCTGCGCCTGATCTACAACCGGGAGCTGGGGCGCATGAACTCCATCAATGTGGGACTGAGCCTGAAGAGCGACCAGGTAAAGGAAATATTCGATACGCTGAATCGCAGCCGTACGGAAAACATGCCGGGCATCTTTATCGAGAATACCTTTAAACCGGGTGCAAGGCTGGTACTGATCACAGGGCTGCGTGCAGACCTGCTGAACGGAGCCTCTTACATCACGCCCAGGGCCAATATTAAATACTCCCTGACCGATCGTACGGATATAAGACTAAGCGGAGGATATGGCTTTAAAACGGTGAATATTCTTGCCGAAAACCCGGCAATACTGGTTAGCTCGCGGGAGATCATTATACAGGAACAGCTCGATCCGGAGATCGCTTATAATATCGGTGCCAACCTCACCCACGAATTTACCATCGCTTATCGTAAGGGCAGCCTGGGTGTTGATGTGTACCGCACGGTATTTGAGAACAAGATCATGCCTGATTTCGATCGTGACCCGCTGCGTGTTTATTTTTATAACACCCGTAACAATGCCTATTCCAACAATGTGCAGATCGAAGGGACGTATAAGATCCTGAAAACTGTTGAGCTGAAGCTGGCTTACAAATACCTGGATGTATACAGCGTTCAGAACGGAGAAAAAATTGCCGATGCGTACATTGCTAAACACCGGGCATTGGCCAACCTGTATTATGAATCGTTCAACCGTAAATGGAAAGCGAACCTTACCACGCAATGGGTAGGACAAAAGCGCTTGCCAGAGGTGCACAGCCATTTCCCGGGCGATCGTTTTAAAAAACAGTCACCGGTATATACGGTGGTCAATGCGCAGGTAACGCGTGTATATAAAAAGATGGAAGTATACCTTGGGGCAGAGAACCTGTTCGATTTCAGGCAGACCGAACATATCCTCGGCTCCGACGATCCTTATGGTCCGTACTTCGATGCTTCATACATCTGGGGACCGATGGATGGACGTAAGGTATATGCTGGCTTCCGTTATAAGATCACTAAAAATAAAATCTAAAAAAGATGAAAAAATATATAGGTATGATGATCATTTGTTTAGGATTAACAAATGCATCGGCACAAATAAAAACAGACACGATCCTGGTTGCGGGAAACTGTGAGCACTGTAAGGAACGCATCGAAGGAACCGTTTCGGCATTAAAAGGGGTAAAAACTACCCTTTGGGATGGTGATCATCACTGGCTGATCGTAGGCTACCAGGCAGACCAGGTGAGCAATATGCAGATCCAGCAACGTATCGCCGCTGCCGGCCATGATACGCGCGAGGTACGGGCCAGCGATAAGGTCTACAAGAGCCTGCCTGCCTGCTGTAAATATGAGCGGGCGCCGCTGAAAGCAGAAGAGAAAGGTACGGTGAGAACCATCCATATGAAGATTACCGGGATGACCTGTGCAGAGGGCTGCGCGAAGGGTATCGAATCGGCTTTGTTCAAGCAGAAAGGCGTAAAGCTGAGCGAGGTAAATTATGCTACCCAGCAGGCGAAAGTGGTCTACGATTCGTCGAAGATCAGCCGGGAGCAGCTCATCGCCATTATTGAGCATTTTAAACCTGATGGTGAGACGGATATGAAATATCATGTGCAGGTGATTGAATAAGCTGCCGGATCAAAATATGCTAAGGAATAGTCGAAATGAGCCTGTTTTTGCTCAATTCTGATTTTTATGTACCTTCACCCACTCAAATCAGCATTAGATAATGAAGACTTCATTTGACTTTGAAAAACCGATTGCCGATCTGCTCGAGCAAAAGGAAAAAGTGAAACAGGTTGCGGAAAAATCCAAGGTAGATGTAACTGGAACGCTGATCGAACTGGATGAAAAGATAGCGCAGAGCCGCAAGGATATTTATGCCAACCTTACCGGATGGCAGAAAGTTCAGATTTCCCGTCACCCGGAACGTCCATATACCCTTCAATACATCGAAATGATGTGTGATGATTTTATCGAAATGCATGGCGACCGTACCGTGAACGACGACAAGGCGATTGTCGGCGGGTTCGGTACCCTCAACGGGCAGACCGTTATGTTTATCGGTCACCAGAAGGGTGTAAATACCAAGATGCGCCAGTACCGGAATTTCGGTATGGCGAACCCGGAAGGCTATCGTAAGGCGTTGCGCCTGATGAAGCTGGCCGAGAAGTTTAACAAGCCTATTGTAACGCTGATCGATACTCCCGGAGCATTCCCAGGCTTAGAAGCGGAAGAGCGTGGACAGGGTGAGGCGATCGCGCGGAACCTGCTCGAAATGTCGGTGCTGAAAGTACCTGTGATCTGTGTGATCATTGGTGAAGGAGCATCCGGCGGTGCGCTCGGTATCGGTATCGGGGATAAGGTGCTGATGCTGGAAAATTCCTGGTATTCGGTGATCTCACCGGAGAACTGCTCGACCATTTTATGGAGAAGCTGGGACTATAAAGAGAAAGCCGCTGAAGCCCTCAAGCTGACCGCTGATGATATGCTGAAGAACGGTTTGATCGACGGGATCGTCAAAGAGCCGATGGGCGGCGCGCATAACGATCCGCAGGCAATGGCCGAAACATTAAAAGAAGAACTGATCAAAGACCTGAAAGCTTTGACAGCAAAGGATGCGCAGGTACGTGTTGACGAACGGATCGCGAAGTTCTGTTCGATGGGCGTTGTGCAGGAGCTGTAAACTCTTTCAATGTGTATAAAAGAAAAGTCCCGTTTACGACGGGACTTTTTTATTGTATTTGAGTGTGAAAAAAAAGCTTAAGCGATCATCCGCATCTGGTATCCGTTGCGGGCGTAGTCGATGTTCATGCGGGCATAATCTTTCAGCAGCTTGTCGGCAAGGCTTTGCTGGCTGTAGGTTTGCAGCAGGCGGATCAGCTTATCGAACATTTGTAACCCTGTTACAATATCCCAGTCATACATCTTACGGTTCTTTCCTTCCATAGCGATGAAGTAGTTGAGATCCTTATGGATCCACTCCGTAAGCTCTTCAAGCACATTGCATCCTTTTACAAACTCCTTGTCTTTGAAAAAAAGTTCGGCAAGGGTGATCATTCCTTCAGGGATGTCGGAAAGTAATACATGCTGTGGGCTCTTGGCCGATGAATGAAAGATGATCTTTTCTAACAGAAGGTCGATCTGTACGTTGGGTGTAGTCGTGTTCATCATAAATCAGACAAATTAGTTTGGGTTAATAGATCGTGGGTAATTAGACTTTCATACGCTGGTTTTCTGAAAAGGTTACAAACGAAAAAAGCCCTGGCACTAAAATGCCAGAGCTTTTTTCAAAATGGTATATAAAATTATTGCTGGAAGACTCCCTGGAATTTAGTCTGGAAGTCTGTTGCGCGTTTGGTTAATTCTGTTGCCAGCTCAGCCTGATTGTTGATCGTACTGATCCGTGCCAGCTCATTTAACACCGCCACACCCTGCTGTACATCATCTGCATACAGGTTGGCGCGTTTACCGTTGAACTGTACAAAATAATCGAGGTTCTGCGATACTTCACGCTCGATGTCTTTCACCATTGCCACGGCCTTGTCGGTCTGGCCACACTGGTAATACAGGTCGGCGATGCGGAAGCGGAACAGGTTATACTGAACCGGGATGCCCTTGCTTGGCAATACTTCCACACTCTTATCGAGCACGGCTATGCAGGAATCCTTTTTGCCTTCTTTAAATAATGCGTCGGCTAACTGGAAGAACTGCAGGCGCAGGCTGTATACCATACGCGCAGTTTCCGGATCTACATAAACATCATTGGTAATATTGCCCCATTTGAACTTGTTGATCATGTTGTCGTACATCAGCGCCGTGTTTACACCGCCGGCAGTACCGTAAGGGCTTTTCGGGAAACGGATCGGAACAAAACGGTAAGCCAGTCCTTCTAACTGAAGGAAATCGCTCAGGCCATAATAATTGTCGGAGCCCATGGTTACCGCGAAATAAATAGGGCGGCTCCAGTCGTTGTTTGCCAGAAGATCTAACACCATCAGGTCATTCTTCTGAACACCGTCTTTGCGAAGGTCTATATCTACATAGTCAACGATCATCGCGCTGTCTTTCGCTGCTATAACACCTGCCGCGATTACTTTTTGTTTGTCGATCTTAATACGGATCGCTTTGGATGGAAGCACGTTGATCGCTTTCCCCGAACGGGTCTGCATCATGGCCTGCGGATTATCGCTGCTGATGAAGTTCACCAGCTCCTTAATATCCGAACGTCCGGAGATACCCATATCGTAATAAGGAATATAATCGCGGGTACCCTGCGCATATTTTTCGGAAGCGATGGTGAAAGGAACGCCCGGCGCTTCCAGGGTCTTGTCTTTCATCTGGTCGATATACCAGTCCATACCCAGTAAGCTCAGGTTCACGAGGCGGATATCCGTACGGATACCCTCTACTTCCTGCGCATACCATAAAGGATAGGTTTCATTATCGCCCATGGTGAACAGGATGGCGTTCGGGGCGCATGAATTCAGGTAATCAAATGCAAAATCTCTTACCACCGAGCGTCCTGAACGATCGTGGTCATCCCATTCCTGCGAAGCCATCAATACCGGTACGGCCACCAGGCATAGAGCGGTTGTTGCTGTAGCGAACAAAGGTCCGTTCATCTTTTTGCTGATGGCATCATAGAGCGCCATCACACCCAGCCCGATCCAGATCGCGAAGGCGTAGAACGAGCCTACATAGGCATAGTCACGCTCCCTTGGCTGGTAAGGGTACTGGTTCAGGTAGATCACGATGGCGAGGCCTGTAAAGAAGAACAGCATCAATACCACGGAGGCATCTTTGGCATTCTTCCGGAAGTGGAAGAACATGCCGATCAGGCCAAGGATCAACGGAAGGAAATATAAGGTGTTGCGGGAACGGTTGTTCGCCAGGTAGTCCGGCAGGTTGTCCTGCGGACCTAAGCGCATTTCATCCAATGGCTTGATCCCGCTGATCCAGTTGCCATCAGTCGAGTTACCATGTCCCTGGATATCGTTCTGACGACCTGCGAAGTTCCACATAAAATACCTCAGGTACATATGGTTCACCTGGTAGGTAAAGAAGAAACGAAGGTTATGGCGGAAGAAGTCCGGCTTCTTATTGTTCGCAGGCATACCCAGCCAGTCGCGGTAGAACGCAACGTGGTTACCCTGGCTGCTCCAGATTCTCGGGAACAGGCCGCTTTGCGCTTCTTCCCAGGTAGGTGATGTTTTACGAACGGTTTCGATGTATTTCTTGTCTCCCTTGCGGTATTGCATCGCACCTTCTTTTTCGCCGGAGAGCTTTGCGGTGAAATACTGACCCTTTAACAGCGGGGTTTCTCCGTACTGCTCGCGGTTCAGGTATGAAAGCAGGTTGAAGATATTATCGTTTGCATACATATTGATGTTCGGATCGGCTTTCGCACGGATCGAAATCATAGCATAAGAAGAGTAACCGATCAGGATAGCGGCGAAACAAAGTAATGAAGTGTTCAGTACCACCTTGCCCTTTTTAATGGAATAGATGATTCCCCAGGTCAGCGCGCCGATCAGGAGTAAGAACCATACCAGGGCGCCCGACCAGAACGGCATTCCCATTCCGTTTACGAACACCAGGTCGAATTTACCGGCAATCGAAACGATGCCCGGGATAATTCCAACCTGTATAAAGCCAAGGATCGCGATCGAGATGATCGCTGTATAGATGATTCCTTTGGTTGTTGTTTGAAATCTCTTGAAGTAATAAATAAAGCCCATGGCCGGGATAGCCAACAGGTTCAGTAAGTGAACCCCGATCGATAATCCCATAATATAGGCGATGAAAACGATCCAGCGGTCGGAGTGCTTCTCATCGGCAATATTCTCCCATTTCAGGATCGCCCAGAATACCAGCGCAGTGCACAGTGAAGACATGGCGTATACCTCTGTTTCCACAGCCGAGAACCAAAACGTATCGGAAAACGTGTAAGCTAAAGAACCCACGAGGCCGGAACCCAGCACCACGATCATTTCGGTAGCCGATAATTCTGCTTCGGTCTTATTGTATAATTTGCGCGACAGCATGGTGATGGTCCAGAACAGGAACAAAATGGTTGCTGCGCTGCTGATAGCCGAGCCCATATTGGTGAAATAGGCTACCCTGGTCACATCCGAACCCGCCAGCATAGAGAAAATACGCTCTATCATCAGGAATAAGGGAGCGCCCGGAGGGTGCACCACTTGCATCTTATAAGCAGCAGAAATGAACTCACCGCAATCCCAGAAACTGGCTGTTTGCTCCATGGTGAGTACATACGTGATGGTAGCGATCAGGAAAACTACCCATCCGAACAGATTGTTTAATGTTTTGAAGTTTGACATACGTGTTTAGATATTCTTCTAAAGAATGATTACAAAGCGTCGAAAATAGTAAATTATTTAAGGATTGTGATAGGTGAATACATATTATGAGCATTTTTAAAATGCAGGGGCCGTTCATGGGAAGGCCGCCGGGGGAATGAGCAGGACATACATGAGCTTCGGGTTTTAAAGATTATTAAAACTACACTCAGGGAGCAATATTTTAGCCATAACCCCTTTTTAATAGATTGTAATCATATTAATACGCGTTTCCTCTGCCCGTATCACGGCATGACTACTGATTATCAGTGTTTTTTGAAGGGCTTAGAAAAATTTAAATTTTCATTTGCTATTAAAGATTGGCTTTTCTACATTTGCAGTCCGTTTGGGAAATATAAGCGGAAATTGTCCGATGGTGTAACTGGCAACACGTCTGATTTTGGTTCAGAAGAGTCTAGGTTCGAGCCCTAGTCGGACAACAACAAATAAATGGATTGCGATTTGTGATAACCGTTATTACACCGCAGTCCATTTTTTTTAATATTTCTTAAAACTTCTTGTCATGCCATTACAATTTAACACGATTAAATTATTTGCAGGAAACGCATCCAGGGATCTGGCTGAACAAATAGCAAGCGCAAACGGCAAGAGTCTGGGAGATATGGTCATCAGCAAGTTCAGCGATGGCGAGATCCAGCCCACATTTAATGAATCGGTACGTGGCTGTGATGTGTTCCTGATCCAGTCGACTTATGCCCCTTCTGATAACCTGATGGAGCTTTTGTTGATGATCGATGCGGTAAAAAGAGCGTCTGCACACTATATCATCGCCGTTATTCCTTATTTCGGGATGGCACGCCAGGACAGGAAAGACAAGCCCCGGGTTTCGATCGGGTCCAAGCTGGTGGCAAACCTGTTAACAGCAGCCGGAGCGCATCGTGTAATGACGATGGATCTTCATGCTGCACAGATACAAGGGTTTTTCGACATCCCGGTAGATCACCTGGATGCTTCGGTGATCTTTATCCCTTATATCAAGAGCTTAAACCTGCCTAACCTGACGATCGCGGCTCCTGATATGGGTGGAACGCACCGCGCAAGGGTTTTTGCCAAGGCGTTGAACGTAGAGATGGTGATCTGTGACAAACAGCGTAAACGCGCTAACGAGATCGAATCGATGAGTGTGATCGGGGATGTGGTGGGACAGGATATCGTTCTGATTGACGATATTATTGATACAGCCGGAACCCTGACCAAGGCGGCACAGCTGATCATGGATAAAGGGGCGAACAGTGTCCGTGCCGTGTGTACACACCCGGTATTGTCTGGAAAGGCCTATGAGAATATCGAGAATTCGGTTTTAGAGGAGCTGATCGTATGCGATACCATTCCTTTGAAGCAGCAGTCGTCGAAGATCAAGGTAGTGTCGGTCGCTGATCTGTTCAGCAAAGCCATTGCCAGCGTAAATGAGCACGGTTCGGTAAGCGACCTGTTCCGTATCTCAGATACGCCTAAAGTGAATTATTAATCTTTTAATTATATAATAACTATTATGAAATCAATCTCAATTAGCGGTTCTCATCGCGAGAACGTAGGGAAAAGAGATGCTAAAGAGCTGAGATACCAGGGAAAAGTTCCTTGCGTATTATACGGCGGTAAAGAGCAGATCCATTTTTCAGTATTTGAAGCAGATTTGCGTGATCTGGTGTACACTCCAAGTGTATATTTCATCGATTTAAGCATTGATGGCAAAAAATACAAAGCGGTAATGCAGGATATTCAGTTCCACCCGGTATTGGATACCATCATCCACATCGATTTCCTTGAATTGTTCGAGGATAAGCCAGTGGTAATGCACGTTCCTGTTCGTTTCACCGGTTATTCTCCGGGTGTGAAAATGGGGGGTAAACTGATCCAGAAGATTAAAAAGCTGAAAGTTAAAGGCTTACCTAAGGATATCCTGGATGGTATTGATGTAAACCTCGATACTTTAGATATCGGTAAATCAGTACGTGTATCTGAAATTTCAGTACCAAACCTGCAGATCCTGGATGCGAAAGCAAATACGATCGTAACGGTTGAAACTTCAAGAGCTTTACGTGAAGCTGCTGCGGCAGAAGCTAAAGAAGCAGCCAAGAAGTAATGAACTAACAAAGAACTGGCAGTACGTATAGGGTATCCCCTGTATCGATACTGCCGGTTTTTTTCATGTTTGAGCCCTGCCATCGGTTATTGTAAATGCATGAAAACCGGTTTTAAGGGCGTATTAACACAGTTATATTGAAATATTTAGTCGTTGGTTTGGGGAACATTGGTCCGGAGTATGCGGATACGCGCCATAACATAGGGTTTATGGTGGCGGATGAGCTTGTTGCTGCCCATGCGAACCGGTTTTCCAGCGACAGGTATGCGTACATCTCCCAGTTAGGGATCAGGAACAGGCAGGTTTTTGTTATTAAGCCCACCACGTTCATGAACCTGAGCGGAAAAGCGGTTAATTACTGGATGCAGCAGTTTAAGATCCCTGTATCGAACGTATTGGTCGTGGTAGACGACCTGGCGATCCCTTTCGCCTCGGTCAAACTAAAGCCCAAAGGGTCAGATGCCGGTCATAATGGCCTGAAAAGCATTAATGCATCTGTCGGAACGAGCGATTATCCCCGTATACGCTTCGGAATTGGCAATAACTATCCCCGTGGCAGGCAGGCCGATTATGTACTGTCTGGCTTCGATAAGGAAGAGCTGCCCCAATTGCCCGAACTGATCCATAAATCGGTTCAAATGATTGAGAGTTTCGTGACCATAGGAGTCGAGCTTACAATGACCAAATTCAACTGATACCCAGTTGTTTAGGTAGTAATTGCAGTGCATCAGGCTGTTAGAGCGCGAAATCTTCAATTATTTTCAAAAACCTATTGTGAATTAAATCTTTAGTACTACCTTTGCAGTCCCTCTAAAAAGGGAGTATTACGCCATTTAAAGAATTTTAAATTTTTAGAAATGCCTACTATACAACAATTAGTTAGAAAAGGAAGAGAAGAACTGATCGATAAAAGTAAGTCTCCGGCACTGGATTCATGCCCTCAAAGAAGAGGTGTATGTACCCGTGTATACACTACAACCCCTAAAAAACCGAATTCGGCAATGCGTAAAGTAGCCCGTGTAAGGTTGACAAACGGAAAAGAGGTGAATGCCTATATCCCGGGTGAAGGGCACAACCTGCAGGAGCACTCTATCGTATTGATCAGAGGTGGAAGGGTAAAAGACCTTCCGGGTGTACGTTACCACATTATCAGGGGTTCTCTGGATACTTCTGGTGTTGACGGAAGAAACCAACGTCGTTCTAAATACGGAACGAAAAGACCTAAACCGGGAGCAGCGCCTGTTGCAACTAAGGGTAAGGGTAAAAAATAAGAGTATTAAGCTATAGCTGATTATATAAGACAATGAGAAAGTCAAAGCCTAAAAAAAGAATTATTCTGCCGGATCCTAAGTTTAACGATGTCATGGTGACAAAGTTTGTGAACAACTTAATGTATCAGGGCAAGAAGAGTACTGCATACGGTATTTTCTATGAAGCAATCGAAGCGGTAGAGAAAAAGACCAGTGAAAACGGTCTTGAGACCTGGAGAAAAGCCCTTAGCAACGTAATGCCAAGTGTTGAAGTAAAAAGCAGAAGAGTGGGTGGTGCAAACTTCCAGGTTCCGACCGAAGTTCGCCCGGACAGAAAAGTAGCCCTTGGTATGAAGTGGCTTATTGGTTATGCCAGAAAACGCGGAGAGAAGACAATGGTGGATAAGTTAGCCGGTGAGATCATCGCGGCAGCTAAGAGCGAAGGTGCAGCGATCAAGAAGAAGGAAGATACGCACAAAATGGCTGAGGCGAATAAAGCATTCTCACATTTCAGATTCTAATATTCGGCTTCTAACTAAAAGGTAAAATGTCAAGAGATTTAAGATATACTAGAAATATTGGAATTGCCGCTCACATTGATGCTGGTAAAACTACCACAACTGAGCGTATTCTTTACTATGCGGGTGTGAGCCATAAGTTGGGTGAAGTGCACGAAGGTGCCGCAACCATGGACTGGATGGCACAGGAGCAAGAGCGTGGTATCACCATTACCTCAGCTGCTACCACTGTATTCTGGAATTACAGAGATCATAAATACCAGGTAAACGTAATCGATACCCCGGGTCACGTGGATTTCACCGTTGAGGTAAACCGCTCCCTGCGCGTATTGGACGGTCTGGTTTTCTTGTTTTCTGCTGTTGATGGTGTAGAGCCTCAGTCAGAAACCAACTGGCGTCTGGCTAACAACTACAACGTAGCACGTATCGGTTTCGTTAACAAAATGGACCGTGCGGGTGCTGACTTCTTAAAGGTTGTTAAACAAGTAAAAGATATGCTGGGAAGTAACGCAATTCCATTGCAGTTACCTATCGGCGCTGAAGATAGCTTCAAAGGAGTAGTTGACCTGATCAACTTCCGTGGTATCGTTTGGAACGAGCATGATAAAGGAATGACCTTTACCGAAGTGCCGATCCCTGCCGATATGATGGACGAAGCGAATGAGTGGAGAGAGAAATTACTGGAATCAGTAGCTGAGTACGATGAGTCTTTAATGGAGAAATTCTTCGAAGACCCGACTTCAATTACTGAGCGTGAAATCCTTGATGCACTGCGCAAGGCAGTTCTTGATGCGAAGATCGTTCCTATGGTATGCGGATCGTCTTTCAAGAATAAAGGAGTTCAGACCATGCTGGATTATGTGATGGAGTTATTGCCTTCACCTATGGACCAGGAAGGTGTGAAGGGTACAAACCCTGAAACAGGAGAAGAGATCTTCCGTAAGCCTTCGGTTAGTGAACCTTTTGCAGCATTGGCGTTTAAGATCGCAACGGATCCGTTCGTAGGTCGTCTTTGCTTTATCCGTGTGTACTCAGGTAACCTGGAAGCAGGTTCGTATGTGTACAATGCACGTTCAGAGAGCAAAGAGCGTATCTCACGTATTTTCCAGATGCATGCTAACAAGCAAAACCCGATTCCTAACGTAGGAGCTGGTGATATTGCAGCGGTAGTAGGCTTTAAGGATATTAAAACAGGTGACTCTCTTTGCGACGAAAAACACCCGATCGTATTGGAGTCAATGAACTTCCCTGATCCGGTTATCGGTTTAGCGATCGAGCCTAAAACTCAGGCTGACGTAGATAAATTAGGTATGTCTCTGGCTAAACTGGCCGAAGAGGATCCTACCTTCCGTGTTCATACTGATGCAGACAGCGGTCAGACGATTATCCAGGGTATGGGTGAGCTTCACCTTGATATCATCATGGATCGTCTGAAACGTGAGTTCAAAGTAGAAGTTAACCAGGGTGCGCCACAGGTTGCATACAAAGAAGCAATCACCGGTACTGTTCAGCACCGCGAAACATACAAGAAACAAACAGGTGGTCGTGGTAAGTTTGCCGATATCCAGGTGGTTATTTCCCCTATCGATGAAGGCAAAACCGGATTGCAGTTTGAAAACGAGATCGTGGGTGGTTCTATCCCAAGAGAATATATCCCTTCTGTACAGAAAGGTTTCGAATCAGCGATGGTGAATGGTGTACTTGCCGGCTTCCCGGTAACCGACCTGAAAGTAAGACTGATCGACGGATCTTTCCACGCAGTCGATTCAGATTCCCTGTCTTTCGAGATCTGCGCCCGTTCAGCTTTCCGCGAAGCATTGCCAAAATGTAAGCCGGTACTGATGGAGCCGATCATGAAGGTAGAAGTAATTACTCCGGAAGAGAACATGGGTGATGTAATGGGTGACCTGAACCGTCGTCGTGGTCAGCTTCAGGGTATGGATACCAGAGCAGGTGCTCAGGTGATCAAGGCCCTGGTTCCACTTTCCGAAATGTTCGGTTATGTAACCCAGTTACGTACCATTACTTCAGGCCGTGCAACATCAACCATGGAATTCGATCACTATGAAGAAGCTCCAAAAGGTGTTCAGGAAGAAGTGATCGCTAAAGTAAAAGGAAAAGCAATTAACGCATAATTCAACCGGGTTGTTAATAGCTCTAACCCGGGCGAAACATATTAAAAACAGAAATGAGCCAGAGAATCAGAATTAAACTTAAATCTTACGACTATAACTTGGTCGATAAGTCTGCAGAGAAAATCGTTAAGACCGTAAAGGCTACGAATGCAGTGGTAAGCGGACCTATTCCACTTCCAACAGAGAAAAAGGTTTACACGGTGTTACGTTCACCACACGTAAACAAGAAAGCAAGAGAGCAGTTCCAGTTGTGTTCATACAAAAGACTGCTTGATATCTACAGTTCAACATCAAAAACGGTAGATGCGCTGATGAAGCTTGAATTGCCAAGCGGTGTTGAAGTGGAAATTAAAGTTTGATAATTATATATTAATTCACACATCTTGAACGAAGTCAGTCCTATTACTTCGATGGATGTAAAATAACAATTAAAATGTCAGGTATAATAGGTAAAAAAGTAGGTATGACCAGTGTCTACAGTGCAGAAGGGAAGAACATTCCTTGTACTGTGATTGAAGCTGGGCCCTGTGTTGTAACGCAGGTGAGAACGGTGGACAACGATGGCTATGCAGCTGTTCAGTTGGCTTATGATGAGAAGAAAGAAAAGAACACATCAAAGCCGATGAAAGGTCATTTCGCTAAAGCGTCTACAACCCCGAAAAGAAAATTAGTAGAGTTTAAAGGATTCGAAGCAGAGAAAAATCTGGGCGATGTAGTATCGGTAGACCTGTTCAGCGAAGGCGACTTTGTTGATGTGGTTGGTACTTCAAAAGGTAAAGGTTTTCAGGGCGTTGTTAAACGTCACGGCTTCGCCGGAGTAGGTGGCCAGACTCACGGTCAGCACAACCGTTTAAGAGCTCCGGGTTCACTGGGTGCGTCATCCTGGCCTTCAAAAGTATTCAAAGGAATGCGTATGGCAGGTCGTATGGGTGGTGACAGAGTGAAGATTCAAAACCTCGAAATATTAAAGGTGTATCCTGAGCAAAACTTACTTGTGGTAAGCGGATCAATCCCAGGTGCAAAAGGTTCTTACGTAATATTGGAGAAATAAGTGATGGAAATTAAGGTAGTTAACATAGAAGGAAAAGAAACAGGTAACAAGGTTACTCTTTCTGACTCAATATTCGGTATCGAACCCAATGACCATGCTATTTACTTAGACGTTAAGCAATTTTTAGCTAACCAGCGTCAGGGAACTCATAAGTCAAAACAACGTAACGAGATCTCCGGATCAACCCGTAAGCTTCACAAGCAAAAAGGTACCGGTGGTTCACGTAAAGGTGGTATCAAAAATCCATTGTTCAGAGGTGGAGGTCGTGTATTCGGTCCTCAGCCAAGAGACTACAGTTTCAAGCTGAACAAAAAATTAAAGGCCCTGGCCCGTATGTCGGCTCTTTCTTACAAAGCAAAGAACAACGATATCGTAGTACTGGAAGATTTCAACTTCGAAACTCCGAAAACTAAGAACTTCATTTCATTGGTAAATAATCTGAAGATCGCCGGCAAGAAGTCTTTATTAGTTCTTGGAGCCAGCAACGATAACGTGTACTTATCGAGCAGAAACCTACAGAAGTCAAAAGTTATCACTGCATACGAGATCAGCACATACGATCTGCTGCATGCCGATAAACTGGTTCTGACTTCCAGTTCAGTTAAAACGATTGAAGAATCATTAAGTAAGTAAGCGATGGAAATTTTAAAGAGACCAATACTTACCGAGAAAGTAACAGCAATGGGCGATAAGTTCAACCGTTATGCTTTCGTAGTAGATAAAAGAGCCAATAAAATACAGATTAAATCTGCTGTAGAAGCAATGTATAATGTTTCTGTGGTAGCTGTAAACACCATGAACACTCCTGGTAAGTTAAAGGTTAGAGGAACTAAAAAAGGTTTCGTAACCGGTACGACAGGCAGATTGAAGAAAGCTGTTGTATCATTGGCAGAAGGTAACACAATTGATTTTTACAGTAACATCTAATTGAGTCATGGCAGTAAAAAGATTTAAACCAATTACACCAGGCCAGCGTTTCAGAGTAGCTGTAGATAATAGCGATATTACTACAAACGTACCTGAGAAATCGCTGGTAGTCTCTTCGAATAAGAGAAGCGGTGGTAGAAATAACAGCGGTAAGATGACCATGCGCTATGTGGGTGGTGGTCACAAGAAAGCTTATCGTCTTATCGATTTCAAAAGAAATAAATTCGATGTTCCTGCAACTGTTGCAACGATCGAGTACGATCCGAACAGAACTGCGCGTATTGCATTGCTGCACTATGCTGATGGAGAAAAAAGATACATCATCGCACCGGAAGGTCTGAAAGTAGGCCAGGCGATCATGAATGGAGCAAATGCAGCACCGGAAATCGGGAACGCACTTCCTTTAAGCGTGATTCCATTGGGTACGCTGATCCATAACATTGAATTAAATCCAGGTCAGGGCGCATCATTCGCACGTAGTGCGGGAGCTTATGCTCAGTTAGCTGCCCGTGATGGTAAATATGCAGTACTGAAGATGCCTTCCGGTGAAACAAGAATGATCTTGTTAACCTGCCTGGCAACGATCGGAAAAGCGTCTAACTCAGATCACCAGATCTCAAGATTGGGTAAAGCGGGTAGAAAACGTTGGTTAGGTCGTCGTCCGAGAGTACGAGGTGTTGCGATGAACCCGGTAGATCACCCGATGGGTGGTGGTGAAGGAAGATCTTCAGGAGGTCACCCACGCTCACGCAAGGGCTTGTTGTCGAAAGGTTACAAGACCAGGGATAAGAAAAAATCATCGGATCGTTACATCATTGAAAGAAGGAAGAAATAATGGCTCGTTCAATTAAAAAAGGACCTTATATAGCACATCACCTCGAGAAAAAAGTTCTTGGGATGAACGAAGGCACCAAAAAAACGGTAATCAAAACCTGGTCGAGAAGATCAATGATTTCACCGGACTTCGTAGGTCATACATTTGCAGTTCATAACGGAAATAAATTTATCCCTGTGTATGTAACAGAGAATATGGTAGGTCATAAATTAGGTGAATTTTCTCCTACCAGAACATTCAGAGGTCACTCAGGAGATAAAAAGAAATAATAGGAAAACATGGAAGCTATCGCTAAATTAAAAGATTGTCCTACATCCCCGCGCAAGATGCGTCTGGTGGTTGACTTAATCAGAGGGCAAAAAGTTGAACACGCTTTACATATCTTGAAATACAATCCTAAAGAGGCTTCTAAAAGGGTTGAAAAACTCCTCCTGTCGGCAATTGCCAACTGGCAATCGAAGAACGAAGGCGTTCGTATGGAAGACAGTGAGCTTTATGTAAAAACTGTATTTGTTGACGGTGGTCGTCAGCTGAAGAGAATGAGACCTGCTCCGCAAGGAAGAGGTTACCGAATCCGCAAAAGGTCCAACCACGTTACTATGGTAGTTGACACTAAATTAACGGAAACTAAAAACTAATTAGAAGATGGGACAAAAAGCAAATCCGATAGGTAACCGATTAGGAATCATTAAAGGCTGGGACTCTAATTGGTTCGGTGGTAACAACTACGCTGATAAGCTGGTTGAAGACGATAAAATCAGAAAATACATCCATGCACGTATTGCAAAAGGCGGTATCGCCAAGATCGTAATCGAGCGCACACTGAAACGTATCACAATCACTATTCATACGGCTCGTCCGGGGATCGTAATTGGTAAAGGTGGCCAGGAAGTAGATAAGATCAAAGAAGAGTTGAAAAAGATCACCAGGAAAGATGTTCAGATCAACATCTTCGAGATCAAACGCCCTGAGTTAGATGCTCAGCTGGTGGCTGACGGTGTGGCGAAACAGCTTGAAGCGAGAATCTCTTTCCGTCGTGCGATGAAAACATCGATCGCTGCAACCATGAGAATGGGTGCTGAAGGTATCAAGATCATGTGTTCGGGTCGTCTGGGTGGTGCTGAAATGGCACGTACCGAGCAGTACAAAGACGGAAGAACACCATTGCATACATTACGTGCGGATATTGATTACGCATTGGCTGAAGCACAAACTACCTACGGTAAGATCGGGGTAAAAGTGTGGATCTGTAAAGGTGAGGTTTACGGTAAACGTGATCTTTCCCCGAACATCGGCTCAACAGCAAGCGGTACCAAAACACGTGCAGGCGAGGGTGGAGACAGAAACGACAGAAGACCTGATAACAGACCTGACCGTAAAGGTGGCAAACCTGGCGACAGAAGAGGTGGGAATGACAGAGGTGGCGACAGAAGAGGCGCACCAAGAAAATAAATAAGAGTATTGGTTCATAGATTATAAGACAATGTTACAACCAAAAAGAACG
>CALNCF010000415.1 GCA_937875035.1 uncultured Sphingobacteriaceae bacterium
CGCCTACCGAGGAATCAGTACGCCGGGCAATGGCCATCCAGCTCATCATCAACCGGGAATTAGGACTGGCCAAAAATGAAAACCCGATACAGGGCGCTTTCATTATTGAAGAGCTGACTGACCTGGTAGAAGAAGCCGTACTGGCAGAATTCAAACGGATCTCTGACCGTGGGGGTGTATTGGGCGCTATGGAAACCATGTACCAGCGCGGAAAGATCCAGGAAGAATCACTCTACTACGAAACACTGAAACACAACGGGGAGTTCCCGATCGTGGGTGTGAACATGTTCCTGAACAAGAAAGGTTCTCCGACCATTGTTCCATCCGAAGTGATCCGTGCCACCGAAGAAGAAAAGCAGTTCCAGATCCAGGCGCTTAAAGCATTCCAGGACCGTAATGCCGGGGAAGCCGAACGTTCCCTGGAGGAGCTCAAGAAGGCGGCTGTACAGAACCAGAACATCTTTGAGCACTTAATGAATGTATGCAAGGTATGCTCCATCGGGCAGATATCGAACGCGCTGTATGAAGTAGGCGGACAGTATCGCCGGAACATGTAAGCTGCATCTTATAATAAAACGGAAATCCCGTTACCCAAACCGGTAACGGGATTTTTTATGCCCCGATCCGGGATCATGGAAGGCTTTCTGCTCTTTTTTCGGCATCCGGGTAAGGGTTGCGTATGACAGGCTTTGTCATAGGGGAAAGACTACCGATCACAACCTATGAAAACAAAATTACTCTCACTGATGATGATGCTGGCCGTAGGTGCCACTGCACAGATCAGCCCCAAGGCGACTAAGCCAAGCCACTCCTTCTTACAAAGCAAAAAAGAAGAAGTAAACCAAAAGATCAAAACCCTTAAAGCGCAACAAAAAGCTACAGTCGACCATATTCCGGGGAAAGGCACTTTCTATACCTGGGATACGACTTCGCAGGACTGGCTTTTCGATTACTCGTCTACGTACCAGTACAATCCGGCACACCAGGTCACATCCGAAGTGCAGACCGACGAGGATGGCCTCTTTACCCAACGCATCACTACTACCTATAATGCCAACGGCGCCCCGCTGCAGGCAGAAACCGAGGGCTGGTTCAACAACAAATGGAACCCGGGCTATAAAAGTGTATACATGTATAACAGTCATGACGAGCTGGTGCAATACGAAGAGCTGTTCTACATGCCTGGCGAATGGATAGTGGTATTCGGGCTCAGGAACAACATTACCTACCACCCGGTATCCGGTGCCGAAACATGGATCATGAGCTATTGGGACGGAACTCAATATGTAGAAGAGCAGATGATCGAAATAGAAAAGAATGCGCAGGGACTGCATACGATCGAAACGATCTCGGCCAGGGAAGACAGCGGGTGGTACCCGGTGATGCAGAATGAATACAGCTACAACACCGCTTCGAATACGACCGAGATGATCCGCAGCTTGCACAACGGTTCGGACTTCTTCCGTTTCGAAAAGATGATCAGCGTATATGAAACGCAGCCACAGGCAGAAGACCGTCCCCTGAGCATTACTTACGAGACCTGGAACGCCGGTACCTGGGTATCTTCCAGGAAGTTCACCTACACGTACGACAGTTTCGGAAGCTATGATCGGGTGGAAGAAGTATATACAGGCGGATGGCAGAACAACGCACGCAACCGCGAGCGGGTAGACCGGAACGGGAATCAGCTGCAAAGCAGCTATGAAACCTGGAACGGAAGCCAGTGGGAGATCATGTTCGATAACCAGTATACACTAAGCTATGATGCTGAAGAGAACCTGACCGAACGCATCCTCTCTGTATCGAACGACATCGGGTTCCTGCAGCCGCGGACACGTGAAGTGTATGAAGAATTCCCGGTATCTACCGGTATCGGCCAGCAAGAAGCGCTGTCATTAACCGCTTACCCGAACCCGGTAAAAGAGCAGCTTCAGCTACGCCTTGCCGATGCATTGACCGGGGAGCTAAGCGTGACCCTGAGAGACATGACCGGTCGTACGGTGTACAGGCAAAACTTCAACGGCAATGCCGTTGCGATCGACATGAGCACATACCCGCATGGCATCTATATACTTGAAGTCAGTACCAAAGAAAAAAATTCAATGATTAAAATAGTTAAACAATAACATTAAGAAAGGAGATCCACTGAAAGAAACATGAGTAAAATTTGGTAAAATAGAAGGACAATCTAAGCACACCGATCGCCAGTGATAGCGATCGGTGTTGTTTTTTACAGCCCTCCGAAAGCAGTCATGATGGAATGCTCGTACAGGTTCTAAAGCTTCTTGCTTTTTTATCGGCCTTACAGCAAGCGGTTTTCAGGACACATTGGAAATTCTTCGGAGAAAAAAATTGGATGTACAGCCTTGATTTCTGTCTACCTTTATCAGGAAAAAGTAGAAGAGAAAGCTCGTTTGTACACTTTTAGATAGAACCCAAAGAAAATAGTATAGTATTAAAGATACGGGATTGATTCCTCAATACTTTTTATCAGGAGAGAATAAGCAATACATCTCCGCACGGATAACACCGTGTACAGAAAATACATTCAGATTGATTAAGAAACAGGAAGAAAATATTACCCTACGATCCAGCTGAATTTATATTCCAGCGAAGGATTCTTCATGCGTTCAGCTACACGCTGTAAACGGTCGGGCAGCTGAGTCACGTAATCACGTGCCTTCTCTGCGCGCTCGTTCAATCCGCGGATCTTCTCGATCTCCCATTCCAAAAGCAGGGAACGGAGGATCTCTGTATAATCCTGGGCGGTATATACACCTAAGCGCTGAGCCGCGTCGGTAAAGTGGCCAAAGGTCTGGCCGATCTTTACACCCATCTCACGAAGGTAGTGAGCAGGCATCACGATCTTCTTCCGCATCATGTCTTCAAAGGCGATCATCATTTCACTCGGGTCGACCTGGAAGATCTTAGTGACGAAAGATTTGTAGGCTTTCGCGTGACGGGCGATCACACCGCACATACGTGCCAGTAAGGAGTCACCGTCTTTCTTAGCCAGCGAAGCAACCCTGCGGTGAGAGATGTTCGTTGCCATTTCCTGGAAAGAGGTGTATACAAAAGTTCTATAAGGATCGCCGTGGGTCTGGATATCGAAACCATCGGCAATAAGATATTGAGTAGAGATCTCCATCTGGCGCATGTCTACACGACCCGACAGGTAGAGGTATTTATTCAGCAAGTCACCGTGCCTGTTCTCTTCCGCGGTCCAGCCGCGGATCCATTTTTTCCAATGGCTCTCTTCGCCGGCAGGCATGTCTTTCATGCCTAACAACCATGATTCGTAAGTAGGTAAAGCTTCTTCGGTAATGGTATCACCGATCAAAACGGCCACAAGGTCGTAAGAAAGACCTTTAGCGCGCTCCTGGAATTCTTTCAGTTCAGAAAAAAATGTTTCACGAGTTGAGTCAGGGAGAAGATCGGCAGGTTGCCAGTTTTCTTCTACCGGGCTCAATACCTCGCTGTTAGCATATTCCAGGTCTTTTTCAAGGAATTGCATCACTTCGAGTTTAGAAGCAGGGAGCGTTTCGGTCATGAGAATAAATAAAAAAGCAAAGATAAAAAAAAAGGAGCTCAAACATGCGTCAGGCTCCTTATTAATAAAAATTTGGCAACGACCTACTCTCCCACATTTTACTGCAGTACCATCGGCGCAGATGGGCTTAACTTCTCTGTTCGGAATGGGAAGAGGTGGACACCATCGCTATAGTCACCTAAATATCTTTATCAGCTCTCGCTGATTTGACATGGTCTTGAAAAGAATTACTACATATAACAAAAATAGTTGCTTAGAAAGCTTTCGGGTAATTAGTACTGCTCGACTTTGCTATTTCTAACTTTACATCTGCAGCCTATCAACGTCGTCATCTCCGACATCCCTCAAGCAAGCCTCATCTTGTGGCAAGTTTCGCGCTTAGATGCTTTCAGCGCTTATCTTAACCCAGCATAGCTACTCTGCACTGCACCTGGCGGCACAACAGATACACCAGCGGCTGGTCCAACCCGGTCCTCTCGTACTAAGGTCAGGCCCACTCAAGCTTGCAACGCCCACAACAGATAGGGACCGAACTGTCTCGCGACGTTCTGAACCCAGCT
>CALNCF010000416.1 GCA_937875035.1 uncultured Sphingobacteriaceae bacterium
GCAGAACGCTCGATGGTGAACGATTCGTTGTTCAGCTCTGATGAGGTTGCCCAGTTAAGCTGTACTTTCTCGGCCAGTTTTTTGGCTTCGAATGAGATAAGCTCGATCGGCAGTGGGGCTGTTTCGAAGTTGCTGGTATATTCGATGTCATCCAGGATGATCCGTCCATTTCCAGTACTACTTTCCCCTGCAAACATCCATGAATCAATATTTTTGTCGTTGGCAAAATTACTGGACTTTGCAATATCATCAGCAATTAAGGTGTTACCCACCCAAATGTCTACTTTGTTTGCTGCTAAGTTATAAGTCGTGCCATTACGTAGATAACTGACAGAACTGGTTTTGTTATTGCCGAGTATCTCGATCTGGTAGGTATCTGATTGGGAGATCGGTGAGCCCGTAATGCCGGTGGTTACAAATGTAGAACCACTACTTCTATAAGCTGTAGTAATACCTGATGAAGCTCCGTATGTGAACCGTAATGCGAAAAACGTTTGAGGTAAAAAGGTGGTAGCTCCACCGGTAGTTGATGATTGGTTATCGCTGTATAAATCTCCGTCGCCAATCATAAACATCCAAAAGCCAGATGAAGAACCTGATAGATTCATAGTATATTTCATCGCGAATGTTTTCCCCGGAGTGAAGTCGTATACACTGAATTTTGTTGTGGATGAACTATTGGATGCTTGAATTCGGAGTTGAGATCCAGATGTGCCAATTGTTGAAGCTTCAAGATTAACACTCGTACTTCCTGCTCCGGTACGAACCCTGGCCTTGCCACCGTTTGTTGCTGGTGTCGGAAGGAAACTTTCAGAAGCCGTTGAAGAGCTGAAGGTACCTGTTGAGGTGCCAAAATCGTAGGGCCAGGGTTGTGCCTGCGACACTGTCCCGAGCGAGAGGCAAAAGAGTAGTGCGTAAATTTTTCTCATATAAAACTGCTTAATGGATGGTAGTTTGGTTATAATAATGTTACAATAATATAGATAAATACCTATATCTCACAAGTTTTATGTGCATTTAGAGGTGAAAAACACCATGAAAAGGCCTGTATGCTCTTTTATGGTACAATTGGCCTGAAATGTAAAAAGGCGGCCCCTGAAGGAGCCGCCCTGAAAATGAAAATAGAACCAGAAAGGGTTTAGAACAGGAATTTTTTGGAAACCGTCATGTCAGTATTGGAAAGCTTCAGCAGGTAAATGCCGTTTAAAGGCTGCTGTGTGGACAGCTCTACCTGGTTGTATCCGCTGTTCAACCGAAGGGTAGTTTGTGAAACGATCCTGCCCTGCATATCATACATCATCACGGTGGTTTCGGTGCTTACCGGGGCCATTACTTCAATGTTGAGGTATTGGTCGTTTTTTTTCAGGCTGATGATCTCGAGCGATCTTCCCTCTACATCGACCGCGACGGTTTTAGAAAGTGTGCTTGTACCATTGTGATCGGTCTGGCGAAGCCTGTAGTAGTTAACGCCACGGGCTGGTTGCTCATCCACAGAAATATAATTTAAAACCGTATTGGAGTTTCCTGCACCATCAACAGTCGCAATCACCTCGAATTCCTGCCCGTTTGCCGAGCGTTCAATGCTGAATAATTCATTATTGATCTCCGTAGCGGTCGCCCAGCTTAAACGGATCTTATCCGCCAGCTTTTTAGCTTCAAAGGAGATCAGCCGGATAGGCATAGGAGCGCCGTTCAGAGAGATCGAAGCATCGTCGATAGCCAGCACATGATCATTACCGCTATCGTTCAGGTCCGACCAGCGGATCATGATCTCACTCCCGTTAGCTAAGGGTGCAGACAGGATAACGGTTGCCGTAATGCCCGCGACACGATTCGCGGCCGCGTTGCCATCCAGGGCTGCGGCGCCGTTGGTAATTACCGGGCTGGTGAAATCGAGGGCCGCAACATCGGTCCAGGTGCCTGCGACCAGGTCAGTTACCGTAGTGCCGGTCTGGTAATCTACCGTCAGCTTCTGTGCGGAGGTATTGTCCTTTCTCCACTGCTCACCGGTATAGGTCAGGGTGAACGATACCACGTTGCCGCCGGTATTGTTCCTGATTCTCCAGCCTATGAAGTTGGATCCAGAGCCTGCGGAGCCGGTAAAGGCATTGGTGGTCTGGTAGCCTAAGGCACGGTCAGCATTGCCCGATGCTCCGTAGCTGTACAAGCCTGCTGCCGTGGTGGAACCTGTATTGGCGTTGCATGCCGAGATGCTGGCCGTTGCGTTGGTTCGGGTGTAGAAACCGGTAAGGGTAGTATTGTTCGACCATGTTCCGTTTCCTGAAGAAGCCAAGGTGTTGAAATCTTGTGTGTGCACGGCTCCGGCCACATTTACTGTAAGCTGTGCATCCGCCTGTCCGTATATCAGTAACAAGCAAGCCGCTAATGCGTAGATCTTTTTCATACCGTTAATTTTTTATTTTTTAAATAGGATTAACGGCACAATAGTATAGATAAAAGATGTGCTTAATTACACCTTTGTATTAAGAAATTGTAAAAGTCTGATAAGTGCTGGATGCCCAATAAAGGCTAACGAATGCGGTTCGCTGACTGTACCAGTTGCTCATCTCTTTTGATGCCGCGCGCTGCCAGTGTGGTGAGCAGTACGGCGATGGTCGGAAGGAAGGCTCCGATACCATACTGAGCCTGGTCGATCTGGTCTGCCTGCAGTTCCCTGGAGAGGATGCTGAACACAAAGATCATGAGTGAAAATTCGAGGATCACCATCACACGGGTAATGCGCAGCTGGCGTTTACGGTTATTGTATTGGAAGATGAGGGCAAGCAGGCCGAGGCCGATCGCCATGTTCATGATCATTAAAGGCTTGTTGGCTTTCACCAGCACGTAATGGTCCGTTACTTTTTCATACTTGCCGCTTACGCTGATCTTTACCGATTTGCTGATACCCTCTTCTGTTTTGTCAAACGAGTAGATCGGCAGGAAGAATAATAAGGCAAGAGCAACTGATGCGAGAAATAAGTAAAGTGATTGAATACGTTGTATCATGACCGGTGATTTTATGGGCTCAAATATAGAATATTTACAGATATCCCGGCGTGCGGAAAGAGGTTTCGCATCATTCAATCCACGCTTTTCCTTATGTTTGCACCCATGCAACGGTATTTTATCGAAATCGCTTACAAAGGCACCCGTTACCATGGATGGCAGAAGCAGGAGAACGCGGCTTCCGTACAGGAAGCGCTCGACCGCGCGCTGTCGACGGTATTGGGTGAACCGGTAGAAACACTGGGCTGCGGGCGTACCGATACCGGGGTGCATGCGACCCAGTTCTTCGCGCATTTCGATTGCAGCCAAGCAATGAGGGATGAGGAGTCCGTACCGGAAGCTGCCGCGGAGTTGAAGAGCTTCAGCCGGGAGCGTATGGTCAGGGCGCTGAATGCCCTTACCGGGCCCGATATAGCCGTGAAACGGATCATCCCGGTACATGCGGATGCGCATGCCCGTTTCGATGCCTTGTCGCGTTCGTATGAATATCACCTTCATTTTCATAAAGACCCCTTTAAGCAGGACCTGAGCTGGCTCTACCGCTGGCCCCTCGATGTAGAGGCCATGAACAGGCTCGCGAAGCTGCTGCCGGGATACAATGATTTTGAATGTTTCAGCAAGAGCAATACACAAGTGAATAATTTCCTGTGCACGGTTACGGAGGCTTATTGGGAAGTGCATGAAGACCGTCTCGTTTTCCATATTTCGGCAAACCGTTTCCTGCGCAATATGGTTAGAGCTATTGTGGGTACGCTGATGGAAGCGGGTAAAGGGCAGCTCGATGAAGCAGGGCTACGGGCTATACTCGAGAGCAGGAGCCGCAGCGAAGCGGGAACATCGGTGCCTGCCGGAGGGCTGTACCTGACGCGTGTAACCTATAGCTACCTATAAACAGAATTGAACAGTAAAAAATATGAGTAAAGTTACGGGAAAGGCGATTGATGCAGGCTTGCTGAGAAGGATGTATACCTACGCGCTGCCTTATAAAAAGATATTTTATATCGCGGTGGCCCTGACCATCCTGCTGGCGCTGGTATCACCGGTGCGCCCGTACCTGGTGCAGTATACCATCGATCATTTCATCATGTTCAATGATGCCAGCGGACTGGTAAAGATGAGCCTGCTGATGCTGGTCGTGCTGGGTGTGCAAACACTGCTTCAATACTATCATACGGTGCTCACGAATTACCTGGGCCAGTCGGTGATCCGCGACCTGCGGAAGCTTATCTTCAAGCACCTGCTCAACCTGCGCCTGAAATATTTCGATCATACCCCTTTGGGTACGCTTGTTACCCGTACCATCTCCGACCTGGAAACCATTGCCGATGTATTCTCGGAAGGCCTGATCGTGATCATCGGCGACATCCTGCAGCTCTTCGTTATTATCGGGGTGATGCTGTATATCGACTGGCGTCTTACGCTGATCAGCCTGAGCACGATCCCGTTCCTGCTGATCGCCACTTATATCTTCAAGGAAAAGACCAAGAAGGCTTTCCAGGATGTGCGGAACGAAGTGTCGCGCATCAACACATTTCTGCAGGAACATATCAGCGGTATCCGTATTATACAGGTGTTCGTGCGGGAAAAAGCGGAGATGAGCAAGTTCATGGACATCAACAAAAGACACCGCGATGCCAATATCCGTTCGGTGCTGTATTATTCGGTATTCTTTCCGGTGGTGGAGCTCACCTCCGCGGCCTCTATCGGCTTGCTGGTATGGTTCGGTGCGAAGGAAGCCCTGAATGACCAGGTTTCCCTGGGGGTGATCGTTTCCTTTATCATGTACCTCAATATGCTCTTCCGTCCGATCCG
>CALNCF010000417.1 GCA_937875035.1 uncultured Sphingobacteriaceae bacterium
TCTTTTCCGCGAAACCATTTTTATAATAGGCACGGGTATCGTCGAGTGTCTTCTTCAGGCGGTCTACATTAGCGTTGAGCAGCTCCAGCCTTTTACGGTATACGAGCACCGAATAGTAGGCCTTGCTTACGCTTACTGATGTTTCGATCTTAGTTCTTTCCAATGCTTTTACCGTCAGCTCCTTATATACAGATGCTGCCTGTAATCCCAGCAGGTAGTTACCATCGAAGAGCAATTGCGAAGCTTCCACTCCATACGACAGGTTATAATTCGTTCCGAATTTTACGGGAGCGAAATCATTAGGGCCGGCATTCGGGTTGAAGAACTGGGCCGGTACGAGCTGTGTAGGGATATCGAGGAAACGTTGTAAGGAAGCCGTTCCGTTTACCTGGGGTAAGCCAATGGCTACGGTCTCTTTCACTTTATTCCTGGAGATCTCCACATCGATCTGGGCATTCTTCACATCGACCTGGTTCTGGTACGCATAATTCAGGGCTTCCTGCAGGCTCAGGTTATATTGCTTGGGCTGGGCATAAGCGGCGATGCTTCCTATCCCCAGTAACCACAAAAGACTTCCTGTTATTTTCAATTTCATATGGAATATATAGTAAGGTGATTAGTTTATAATTATGATCTTATTCTTCTTCTTTCAGGTTCCTGTAATTGTTTACCAGCTTATGGCCTTTCAGCGTTACCACACCGTACAGGAAATGCTCGGTGAGCTGGGCCATTACCTTGGTGATCTGGTACCGGGCCGGCGGAAATACTTCCAGCTTAAACCCCATGTCGATCTGCTCCAGCCGCATCAGCGCCACGATCTCCATGTCGAAATCGTTGCGGTACAAGCCTTCACGGATACCACGTTCAAGGTTAGCACAAATGGTATTAAACAGGAACGTGCTCTTAAAATCCGCGAAAAGCTGCCATGCTTTGGGATGATATTTCTGCAGATCGTAAAACATGACCGGGTTATAGCCCTGCATCATATTGGTCAGCGAATCGATAGCCTTGATCATCTCATCCACCGCGTTATCGGCTTCCATCCCTGAGCAGCACTTCACCTCTCTCTCGTTGGCATCGAGGTTGAAGCGGGTCACTGCCATGATCAGCTCATCCTTATCCGGGAAGAACTGGTAGATCGTTTTCTTCGACACCCCGATCTGGCGGGCAATGTCGTCCATGGTGACGCCACGGATGCCGTACTTCCGGAAAAGCTCGTCCGACTTAAATACAATACGTTCTTGAATTTCCAATGCTGATGAATAATTTATTACGCCGGCAAAACTATAGAAACTTTTATTAATTCCAAAGTTTCCAAAGTTTTTATTCAAAATAAGCCCATTGTTTTTGTTTCAACGGATGAAAGCACTGATTTCAATGGTTTTTTTATCCACGAAGAATTGACA
>CALNCF010000418.1 GCA_937875035.1 uncultured Sphingobacteriaceae bacterium
CCAGGCTTTCATCATCCTTGTCCATGATCCCGCCCGGTATCGCCCATAAGCCTTTATATGGGTCGTTCTTTCGTTTGATCAGGATGATTTCATCACCCGGGAATTCAATAATGATATCCGCGGTAAGCGTAACGAATTTCTCGTGCATAAGATGTGAGTTATAGTGATGGATCACAGGCAGAGCGCTGCTCCGGTAAAGTTAAAGAATAGGGTTTGATATAGGAAAGAAGGATAAGCGAGGCTGACAGGGTGTAACGAACAGGCCGGTCTTATAATAAAAAGAGCGTGTCTGCCGAAGCATTCACGCTCTTTAAATGGTAGTGCCCAAGACTGGACTCGAACCAGCACGCCTTGCAGCGCCGCCTCCTGAAGACGGTGCGTCTACCAATTTCGCCACTTGGGCCCTGCTTCATTGCTGAAGAGGCCACAAAAATAAACGTATTTTTATACTTATCAATTTTTAATTGGATTTTTTGAAAGAAATAAAAGCCCGGCTTATTTAATGCTTGTAAGCCATGTAGTTAGGAAGCCGGGTAAAAAATAAAACCAGGTGATATATCCGCGCAGAGGGCCGGATACGGGCAGGCTGTCATGCCGGTCAAAAGAAAACGCCCCTCATAATGTGGGGCGTTTTGTAGAACTGTTCTTCGAAATGGCCTCAGCAAGCACCTTGCCATGCCATGTCCGGATGCGCTTATTTCAGCACGATCTTGGTGCACAAGATGCTGTCCGCAGTAGCAGCGCGAACGAGGTAAGTGCCCGCAGGCTTACCGCCCAGGTCGAGCGAAGCCCCCGCTGTTACCGGTCCGGTAGTCAATACTTTTCTCCCCACCAGGTCGAAGACCTCCACTTGTACAAAGTCGAGCGCAGGTAACGTGAATCGTCCTTCTGTAGGGTTTGGATAAACCATTAGCGCGGATGTTGCAGCAGTTGTAAATATCCCGGTGCTGTTTCCGCTGATGCGTTTCGACAGAACCTGTCCCTGCGTTCCGCACAGGAAGAGCTGGTCATCAACCCGGGTAAAGCGGGTCAGGCTATGATTGCTTCCCAGGTTCGGCGTATTCCAGGTCGCGCCGCCATCAGTCGTGTACATATAAAATCCGGAGCCGCCCGCTACGTAACCGGTATCGGCGCTGCTGAAATAAACACTGTACATGTCCGGGTTATTGTAGGGGTCGGTGGTCACTGTCGAATCGTAATTCGTAACGGTCGTCCAGTTTTCCCCGCCGTCGGTCGATTTCCATAAGTGGGTACCTGTTGCCCAGCCCGTGTTGCCACTTGTGAAGAAGATATCCCATACCGAAGAGTACGAGGCCGCTGAGCTGAGGTTCATGCGTGTCCATGTTTCACCCCCGTCGCTGCTTTTGATCAGCACGGCGTGGTCGGTGGTATCCTTTCCTCCGCAGAAGATCGTCTGCTCGTCAGAAAACCACATCCGGTTGAGCCTGTGAATGCCCGGGATGATCTTCGTGTTCCAGGTAACCCCACCGTCCGAAGAGTAAGCAAGATCCTCCTTCGCCGCAGGCTGCCCTACGGCAAATACCTTACCGGTAGCCGGGCGGTACGCCAGGTCGAACAGGGTTCCGTTGTAATAGGAGTATGCGCCGGTGCTCCAGTTCTGCCCGTTGTCGTTCGAATGATAAATGAACCCGCCGGTACCCATGCCGATCACGTTATTCCCTGTCGTAAAGGCAAGGGTGTGGACTGTGAATTCCGGGTTGGTAGCCGCCTCGTTCCAGGTATGACCACCATCCGCTGTATAATAGATCTTACCATTATCACCGGAGCTTACGCCGGTGTTCGCATCCTTAAATACAATAGAGCTGAAATTGAACGCTCTTGCTACCGAAGTGGCTGTCCATGCGGTGGCCCCGCCGGTAGTATGCATCACCGATCCGCTTTCGCCTACGGCGATGAGCTCACTGCCGTTCAGCACACGGATCACATTCGCGCCTGCCAGCCCGTTCGGCATGCTCATCTCTGTCCAGGTCAGACCGGCATCAGTTGTTTTGGCAAACCGGGCTTCCGGGTAGAGGTAGATGCCGTATCGCTTCATGCTGAGCACGGCAGTATTCGCATCCAGCCAGGCAACGGAATTCTTGTCGCCCGAAGCATCTACTTTCGAGCCTGTCCAGGTGGTTCCGCCATTCGTGGTCACATATACTGAATCGTCTGCACCATAGATGCAGCCCGTCTGCTGGTTATAGAAAGACGCGTATTTGAAGTGCACCGTAGGGGTGTTCATCCGTGTCCACGTGCTACCGTTGCTGGTTGTATAGAGTTTCCCGCGGTCCCAGTCTACGAGGGTGAGGTACCCGGTAGTCGTGCCGGTCATCGAGATATTTCCCGGCTTATCGTTCCCGGTACGGTCGGGCAGGGCAACGGTGGTCCAGTTGGTTCCGCCGTCTGCCGTCACCTCGAAGCCATACATACGTAAGCGATAGCCGTGATCTGCATCGGTAAAGCTTACCAGTCGCAGGTAGAGCCTTATTACCTGCGACTGGTAATAAGGCTCTACCTGCGTAACCGAGGTCCAGGTAGAACCGCCGTCTGTTGTTTTCACAATGAAAGAATCGCCCACGGCATATCCTGTCTGCTCATCAACAAAGGAAATATCATAAATAGGCTCATCCGGGCGGCTGAGGTAAGGAGGCGTAATGCGCGACCAGGTATGGCCGCCATCGGTGGATTTCTGGATCATGCCCCCGGTTCCGGCCATGAACACCAGGTTGCTGTTCACCACGTTCAGCGCGGTGTAGTCGGCCGCCGGGACTGTAGGGTTCAGGTAGTTCCAGCCGTCGGCGTACTGCGCGGAAACATTCCCGTACAGCGCCAGCGCCATGAACATAAGAGTAAGTGTTTTTTTCATCATGCTGAGTGTTTTGGTTTTCAGGGATAAAAGTACGGAAGCTGCGAAGCGGCGGCAATCCGTAGTGATACGGAAATCATATACCATGCGGCACGTAGCAGCGCCCCCTGCACATAAAAAAAGCCCGGAATTACTCCGGGCTTTCTTCACTTTTTATATGAACAAACAAACACTATTCCTGTGAAAGGATCCTGGCGACAGTAGTCTTCGCGTCTACCGTTAAGCGGATCATATATATGCCCGCGCGGCCAGCGGAAGCATCCCAGGTATAAGCCTGCTCACCGCTGAGGTACTGCTGTTCGGCCAGCGTACTGATCTTCCTGCCAAGCAGATCGTATATTTCTAAGGTAACGATGCCCGGTGCAGGCAATTCGAAACGGATATTCGTCTGCGCACGGAAAGGATTAGGCTGTGCAGACAAGCGGAATTCGTTTGATGCAACAGCCGAAACACCGGTGCTTGTTCCGCTTACACTGATAGTCTCGCGGTATACCGACTGGCAACCGTTAGCTACTGAGGTAACGGTGAGGGTAACGGTATAGGTCCCGGCCTGTGCATAGGTATGTGCAGGATTCACCAGGGAAGAAACATTCCCGTCGCCGAACTGCCAGGTATAGAACACACCGTTCTGTCTTTCCGGCTCGAACTGCACCTTCAGACTGGTAGCCGTATAGCTGAACTGCGCAAGAGGCGCAGGCTTGTGGCTGATGGTGATCTCATCTTCAGCAGCGCAGCCAAACGTGCTGGTCACGATCACCCGGTAAGTGCCTGCATCGCTGGTGCGCAGCGACTGGGTCGTTGCGATCTCCGCGCCATCTTTCAGCCATACATAGGCAGCTCCCGGGTTACCGGCCTGGAGGGTAATAGTATCGCTGCTGCAGATGAGCAGGTCATCGCCCAGTTGAACGACCGGCAGGGCGCGGATGCCCAGGTTGATGGTATCCTCGCGGAAGCAACCGTTCAGCGTAACGCGAACGGTATAGCTTCCCGCTGTGCGTACAAGAATGGAAGAGCTGGTATCGCCTGTCGACCACTGATAGCTTGCGCCTGCGATCTGACCGGCATCAAAGCGGATGCTGTCGCCGGCACAGATTGCTGTATCCGCGCCGAGGGTTGCTTCCGGTAAGGCTTTGAACGTGACATGGATCGACGAGTAATCGTCGCACCCGGCTGCATTCGTGATCTGCAGGGTATAGGTTCCCGTGGTGGTTACCGTGATGGAAGAAGTGGTATCACCGGTGCTCCACAGGTATGTGCTGCCGCTTATTCCCGCGCTCAGCCTGAGTGCTTCTCCTTCACAGAGGCTCGTATCTGCACCGAGTGTGAACGATTGCGGCGAGTGTACCCGGAAATAACGGCTCACCGGCGACTCGCAGCCTGTGCCCAGGTTCCTGATGGTCGCGCTCAGGATCAGCGTGCTGTCGACATCACCCCCGGCGGTGATGTATCGCAGGGTAAGGCCATCGGCAAAGAAGCTTCCCTGCGGAAGAGCTCCGCCTGTAGTACTGAGCTTCAGGTCATCTGCCAGCCACGTAATGGTATGATCTGCCGCATTAAAGCCGGCAGGAGGGGTTAGCACATAGGTAAGGGTATCGGCTATGCAGGCGGCATCCGGTGCTGTGAGGCTGCCGTCATGAGCCGTTCCGTTGAACGGAGCCGAGGACGCGATGCTCATGCCCGCCGGACGTGGTAAAGGATTTACAGTCACCGGCACACGTACCGATCCGCAGCCCGGACGTTCGGTGGTAATGGTCCATTCGTACAGGTAATAATAGTAATCAGGCATGGCATAATTGACCACCAATTGGTTGGTGATCACCACCGCGTCGTTAGACGAAGCGTAAGGGAAGCTGGCGCCGCCGGTCTGGCGGTATAGCTGAACGGTAGTAGCTGTTCCGGTCAGGTCCATGCGGTAATTGCCAGGCTGTAAGGTATGCTCTACCGGGAGCCTCAGCCGTTGTGGCGAGCCTGCCGGCACATTGATCTGGATATTCCTTGTGAATACCGTCCCCGTGTTCGATCCGTTCATGATCCGCAGTACGAGGTTCCCGCTGCTTCCGCCGTAGGCGTACACGGTTACGCTGTCGATCTGGCTGGTACGGTTCACGGTAAAGGCCAGCTGGAAATTCGTGTACAGGGTATAATAGCCGCCGTATGCTGCAGAGCCCGTTGTGTCGGCGCCCAGCTCATCCTGCTGGCGTGTATCGGCGCTTGCCTGTGCATAGTAAGTGACCGGCGCCGTAACCGGTGGGGTCAGGAATTGGGCCGAGTCCGATAGCAGGGTACCACCCAGCTCCGCGTCATACCATTGAATAGAAGAGGCTGAGCTTGCCGTCAGGCTGATGCGCTCGTTCTCGCAAACGTCTACCTGTGTATACGGTAATACCGGCGAAGCAGGGATCGCATAGATCAGCGCTGCTGCTGCAATACTGTCGTTGCCGGAATTGGTATCGCCCGTAAGGGAAACATAGGCCCGGATCTGCAGCTCCCCGGAGCTGTTCACACTGTTGTAATAGCCAATGGTCACGGTGTCGTAGGCATTGGATGCGAGGCTGCCGGTATACTGGAAATGAAGGCTGTCGTTCACCGCGCCGCGAAGCAGGGCCGTAATGCCGAAATTGCTTTGCGCGGCCGAGCCTAAGTTATGAATGATCGCCGTGATGCTGTCTGATACCACCCCGCAAAGCACTTCGCCCGGGTGCAGGAAGCCGACCATGCGGATATCGGTGGCAGAAGGCTGGAACTCATCCGCGCCGATGCAGGGTGCTGAAGGGTTGCGCAGCTCCCCGTCGATATCGGTCGTGATCCCTGCCAGGCTGCCTGCTTTTCCGTACAGTGAGATTCCCTGTACATGCAGGTCGCTGTCGGAAACGTGCAGAGGGTCTGCGCTCATAGAGGCCGCATTGCCCAGGGTCAGCGTACGCAGGTCGGCCAGGCTGGTAATATCACCCGCCATATAGCCCATCATACCCTGCGCGCCTGAGGTATAAAAGTTATTATGATTGAACTGTGCATATGCAGCGGCCGGTACTTCCGAATACCAGGCATAGGTGCGGGCTGCCGGGCTTTCCGGGTTGTGCACTTGCGTACTGAATGTATTGTTACGGATATCAAGATTCGAAAGCGTTCCGGTACTGTCGATCCGCAGCGCGGCCGATAACGCGTTCGCGCTGTTCGTGCTTCCCGAAAGCAGCACGCTGTTATAATAGAGCTTCAGCGCATCCGCGTCGCCCGAGATACGGATACCGTAAATGGCGTTCCGGCTATAGCCGGTATTATGCCCGATGTCGCCGATCCCCGAGATCATGTTATTGTCCAGCGTATC
>CALNCF010000419.1 GCA_937875035.1 uncultured Sphingobacteriaceae bacterium
TTTAAACCATTTTTTCTCCGACACGGATCATCTTATTTCCCCATAAACAAAAACAGCCGGAATATACATCCCGGCTGTTTTTACTATATACTGTTTTATCCTTATTACTTGTTCGCAGGATTGCTGTTCGCATTGTCGTTCAGCATCTGGTACAGCTCATCCAGCTTAGGAGTCAGGATGATCTCGATACGACGGTTCTTGCTTCTTGCTTCCGAAGTATTCAGCTTCTCAACCGGGAGGTATTCACCTCTTCCGGATGCCGTTACACGTAATGGATCCAGCTTCTGCGCATCGGTCAGAAAACGTACCACCGCAGTCGCACGCATCACGCTCAGATCCCAGTTGTCTTTGATCTGCCCGAGGTTCGCCACCTTCATATTATCGGTATGTCCTTCAACCATCACATTGATGTCGGCCTGTGTTTTCAGCACCTTGGCCAGCTCCTGCAAGGCTTCCTTACCTTTTTCATCGATCTCGATGCTGCCGGTATCGAACAGCAGCTTATCGGTTAAGGAAACATATACCTTACCATCACGGATGGTCACCGTCAGGCCGCTTTTGTTGAAGCCTAACAAGGCTTTCGCCAGCTTATCTCTCAGCGCGTTGATGCCTTCATCACGCTTACGCATCGCTTCTTCCACTTCCTGCAAACGGCTTTCGCGGGCAGCTAAATTAGCCTGCGCGCTTTCCAGGTCTTTCAATAATTTTTTGATCTCGCCCGAGCTGTTCGCTCTCAGCTGGCCATAATTATCGGAAAGGTTATTGTATTGAGTCGTAAGATTCGCCAGCTTTTCGTTCAGCCCGGCCACATTACCTCTCAGGGTCGCGATCGTATCCTTCTGCAATTGCACCAGCTTATCAAGACTATCGGCACGTAATACCGAAATGTCCAGTGATGTCTGTAATGAATCGCGTTCCTTAACAACCTGGTCGAATTTTTTCTTCGGCACCAGGCAAGAGGCCATGCTGATGGCTCCCACAACCAATAATGATCTGATTAAAATTTTCATGCGTGTTTTTTATTTACTGTTCTAACAAAAATCCGTACAGGTATTACCTGCGCCCATTGCTTTCCTCAGCAGAAAGCCATTCAGCGCCAAAAATAAGTCACCGGCACGCGCAATCTACATACGATTTATCCACAATTATGAA
>CALNCF010000420.1 GCA_937875035.1 uncultured Sphingobacteriaceae bacterium
GCCGTCTACCTGTATTTGGGGTGTTTCATTACGTGACAGCTGGTGGCAAAAGGTTGCGATCACGGAATTATAATTAGGATGCCCAAACGGTCCGAAAACATTCGGTATGACCAGCCCTGTAAAATTTGCCTGGGCTTCTTCGCTCCACCTGGAAAGCAGCTCTCTTCCCTCTTTCTTTGATTTCCCATACAGGTTGTCGCGTTCTTCCTGAGAAGAAGAAGAGATCAGCACATGCGCCTTGCTTCCCGTTCTTTCCAATGAGCTTATCAGCGACTTTACCAGGTCAACATTGGTACGATAAATAAGCTCCGGGTCATGATGCCTGTTCATGGCTGCCAGGTGAACAATAACATCGCACTGGCTTACGAAAGCATCTAATTTCTCGTCCGTTTCGAAAAATTCTTTCTTATAATCTACCATTTCAAATTCATCCGGGTTTAGGCCTAATGTGTTATATAAATGGGTTCCGACAAAGCCACCCTGACCGGTAATTCCTACTTTTAACATTTACGTTCTGTTTATATGATCAAAATAATTTAGTTCAAACCGATACTCATCTTTCACTTCTCCTACCAGGTAATCAGACATCGCAAGCAGCTTTGCATCATGTGTCAGTGACCGGATACTGCTAACATGCCCCTTGGGAACATGAAGTATATCGAATGTGGCCGAGTCTAAACGAAAGATGAATACATCTGACGCTGATGAGGGAGCATCCCAATCATCAATTTTAATCAGCCTGATCTCAAAAGCTCCGTGTATTGCTGAAAACCAGCGTTGCTCGATCTTATGTCCCTGCCAACCCCTGATAAAATCCTTCTCACTATTCTGAATTGTATAAAGACGCTTTATTAAAGATGCATCGAAACCATTGTTAAATGTCAGGGTTCCCCTGCTATCAGTATGCTGTCCGCCTTTAAGCATTACCGGTTCCATTTCTTCAGCCTGGGTATTGGATAACATCTTCACCGAATACTTCCTTCCTGATCAATGGTAATCTGGTCAGCAATTTCTTCATACCTTCCAAATCCTGCTGCTCTGTATTGTGCGAATGATAATCTTCTACAGAGGAAATATCCTTATCTCCTTCTGAAAAATATTTGGCATAGTTCAGGTCCCGGTTGTCGGCAGGAACCCTGTAAAAATCGCCCATATCTTCTGCCTTGAGCATTTCCTCTCTTGTGCAAAGCGTTTCATACAGCTTCTCTCCATGGCGGGTACCAATGATCTTTACGGGCACTTCTTTGTTTGCAAGATCCATAAGCGCTTTGGCTAAATCGCCTATCGTGCCAGCCGGCGCCTTATTTACAAACAGATCGCCGGGTTTCGCATTTTCAAAAGCGAACAATACCAGGTCGACCGCATCTTCTAAAGACATAAAAAAGCGCGACATATTAGGATCGGTGATCGTAATCGGCTCTCCTTTCTGAATCTGATTCAGGAACAATGGAATAACAGAACCCCGGGAAGCCATCACGTTTCCGTAACGCGTTAAGCATACTACGGTATCGGTTAAATTCCGTGCTTCGGCAACCGCGACTTTCTCCATCATTGCTTTGGAAATTCCCATCGCGTTGATCGGGTAAGCCGCTTTATCCGTAGAAAGACAGATTACTTTTTTAACTCCATTGGACGCTGCGGCGCGGATCACATTTTGAGTGCCTTCGACATTCGTTTTTACAGCCTGCATAGGAAAAAATTCGCAGGATGGCACCTGCTTAAGCGCCGCGGCATGAAAGATATAATCCACTCCGCGCGTAGCCGGCTCTACACTGTTATAATCTCTTACATCACCGATATAATACTTGATCTTATCATTCTTATACAGGTTTCGCATATCATCCTGCTTCTTCTCATCGCGCGAAAAAATACGGATCTCGCGGAAGTGATCAGTATTCAAAAAACGGTGTAGAACGGCTGAGCCAAATGAGCCGGTACCACCGGTTATCAACAATATTTTATCCGTTATCTGCATATATTATATATTAATATTTTATAGTAAAAACTTATCCGGCAATCAGGTCAATTATTTTCCGGACCTGCTTTTCCGCGTTCTTTTCGTTAATAATAAAACCGGAAGCGCTCCTGCCTAACCCGGCTCTTTCCACATGAGGTTTTGACAGCACCTCTGTGATCTTATCTGCCAATGCTGTTTCATTCGTCTCATCGATGGTATAGCAATGATCAAAATATGCTGCCGGCACCCCGGGTAATCTATACATCAACACAGGCGTTCCTGATGCAAAATATTCCATGGTCTTTGAAGGAAAGGAAAATTGAGTGTACTCCCCGCCGGGACCTCTCGGGTTGATCAGTAAGCTGGCCTGCTTCTGATAAGATACGATCAGTTCATGAGGAACTTTTCCCTTATACTGTATTCTCGGATCTCTCCTGCTATATTCTTCCACTAACTCTTTCGCTTCTCCATCTCCACATATAATCAGCCTGTAACCTTGGTTCTCTATAGAGCTAAAGGCTTTCAACAAGGTTTCGATCCCATATTTCCGCGCTAAAGCTCCGGTATATAAGATCGTTTCAGTACCTTCTTCCAGCAGATCCGTCCTCTCAGTATATTCCTTATTAAAATTGAAAATGCCTTCGACTACACAATATTTATCTTTTTCAATGTGTAACCGGTCGCTCATTGCTTCTGTTAATAAAACGAAATGGTCAAAACAGCCTATGTTATTATAGATAAAATCCGTGTCTTTCTTCTTGAGCCCTAACAGCCTATACAGCTTATTACTTCCCATAAATTCCGGCAAGTCTAAAACAATGATGGAAAGACGAACATTCTCAAACTTCTTTTTTGCCTGAACGGCAATTTTCATCAAATGGGCGTTCAGAGAATAGACAAGTATATGCAGCTCCTTTTCTGCAACGTTGGACCTGCACCAGTTAAATACTTCCTGTTTCGTACGATTGCTTAATTGTTTTAGAAAAGGAATATTAATAAAGGATGATGGCGCAACCGGAGCTTTCCCGTTAATTTTTGAAGGACCGAAATTAATGTATGGCTTTTTATACCCTAACGGGAAAGTGCTTATGAAAGGATCAGATACCACTGAAACCGCAACGTCATTCTGAATAAATCCTTCGACAATTGCCTGCTGAAAATTCTGAGCAGCAAACTGGTATCCCTTTTTACTATTCCTGAAAATTTCTTCCTTATGATCGGGTGGGTAGATACCGCATAAAAAAAGTACGTTCATCATAATGATTGTTGCTTTAGTCTAAAAGCATCTATAGATTTTAAGCTCATAACTAGAAAAATCGAAGCATATATAAACTTATAATATATAATAACAGGAAGCGCAGTTTCAAAAATTAGAATAGGAATTAAAATATAAACAAGATCATTAGGGATATTCTTGTGTAAGAATCTATATAAACACACATACATTGCGATCACGAAAATCCCCCCCCCCATTGTATAAAGAACAACATAACCAGAATCTGTATATGTTAATCCATTTACAATATTAAATCCGATTAAAAAAAACCTGTCGATATATTGCAAGTTATAACTAAGAGTGCCTTGAGTGGTATATCTACCCTTAAAGCCATTCCCATCGCTATTAAAACTTTCAAGATAATATTCCATCAAATTAAAGTTCTCAAATAATAGGAATGAAATAAAGATCACCAATAATATTATTGAAACTCTAAATACATTGTTTTCGAAAGATTTGTACACATAATAGATCATAATTAAGGAGAAAATAAATGAAGTATTAGAAACCAACAATATATTCGCAATCAGTATTAATATCAGATATACCAAATAAATTTTCTTTTTTGTAAGACTCCACAGGCTTTTAATAATCCAAAAAAAAAGGAAATAAAAAAAGCTCGCGAAAGTGTATATTCCAAATGACATTATTGGTCTTCTTTTAAAGAACATATTCGCAGTCGCATCTTGATATAATTGGGTAAAATTCGAAATTGTAAACTCTTTAATATATGAATTGTCTATTACTATTAATAAGTTCCAAATAATAAAAACCAACATGAATAAATGAATTAAGAATTTCACCATTTTTATTGAAACGGAAATCCTAATAGACAACATACTCATTAATAAGAACGATATAATTGGCGCAACTCTTGCTATCGAAAACCTACCATTAGGATCATAATGATTTGACAAAATTGTTATAATCATCAAATATGTAATAGTGCATATTACCAATAGAAAATATCCAACACTGATTCTTGATAACCATTTTAATCCAATTAAAATAGTTACCAACAATATCGTCCAGCTTATAATTACTTGGTTAGGGTTCGGTAAAACACCATTAGAAGAAGTTGGTGCTAATACAAACATGAAAAACACGAACATATAATAAATAGATCCTATTATTATATAATTGCCTTTGTAATTATAAATTATATTACTTACTCCAAATCCCATTATCCAAATTATTTAAGATCCTTCGCAACTGGATATGTCCTACAACCGCCTGGCTGAAATAAACTACAGCGCTCACCAGTATCACTCCATAATAGCCCCATAAATTCGTAAATACGTACATCATTGGAATCGAGATCAGGGCAAAAACAACGTAAATTAGCATCTGGAGATACACTTTCCCAATCCCATTTAAACAGTACATATATAAATTCGCTCTTGATAAAATGATCATGTACAGTCCCATTGCCAAGGAGAGCCTGTAATCAATCACCATATTTTTAGCGAGCCAGTATTTATACACGAATGAGGACAGGGCAAACAAGCCAACAAAGATGAGGATAGAAAGGCTCCAGATTTTTGACAGCCGCTGGTAAGTTGACTTCATCCAGGAAAGCTCGCCCTTTGTATAGGCATCTGTAAAGGCCGACCAGAAAGGCAAAAACACAATACCTAACACTATATAGATGATACTGAAGTACCGGTATACAATCGTATATGTTGTTACCGCTTCTGCTCCCATGATCCTGATAATAATAAAATTAGCGAACTGGAACACGAAAAGCATTGACAGCTGGATTATAAAGAATTTACTTCCGAGCCCGATAATCTTGTTCACCAAAGAAAAATTAATAGTGCCGATGGACGGCGCGTAGTCGCGGAAGCGGGTTTTGAAAAGTATAAAAGAGACGATCGCCAGTGATATAGCCGGAACCCCTACAAGGGCAAACGCTAAATTGATCAGGCTGCCTTCTGTAAAGAAACTAAATATATACACAGACAAAAGCGCCAGAAACTGGCCGGCAGTAACTATGGATGCGGAAAACGCGGGCTTTTGATCTGCTAATAACAAGGTAGTAAAAAGGTTGAAGATCATTTGCAGTGAGAAGAACACCACCATCAGGTTGAAGACCTTATACAATATAATGTTTAAAGAGCTGTCTACTCCCAGGATCACTGCCCAGTTAATCCACTGATTTGCAATCAAGCCTATCCCCATGATCCCTAAAAAGATAAGGCTTAAAACAAAATAGCTGGTAGACACATAACTCTTCGCTAAATGCATATCTCCTTTTGCCTTTGCGTTTGCGAAGCTGTTCCTGAAGCCATGGGTCAGGCCAAAGTCAAAATAGATCATCCAGAAAACAATAGAACTTATAGCGATCCAGATACCATACTGCGAGGAGTCAACGTATCCAATAGTAGCGGGGATCAGCTGAAAGGTAATCAACATGGCCAATATCTTGTTGACAAACAACAGCACGACATTCTTTTGCGCTAAGCGCATACGAAGATCATTTGACCTAAAAATATTTAATATCCCCATTTTATTTTTCCCGCATCACAGATATAGTACACTTCCTTCTGAAACATACTATTTCAGGTTGTTCCAATACCATTTAACCGCTTCAGCTAATCCTTCACGAATTGCATAGGCAGGTTCGTACCCTAACGCTTTTCTTGCTTTCTCTACTGATGCCAGCGAGTGCGGAATATCGCCTGCCCGGTTCGGCCCATGAATAATATCCACTTCCGAGATCGCAGGATCATACTCCGCCAGCAACTCTTTTAAGTATCCAACCAATTGGTTCAAAGTGGTTCTGTCTCCCACGGCAGTATTATACACGGTATTAACCGCTTCCGGGTTCTCAGTCAGCATGGCCAGCTCATTCATCTGGATCACATTATCGACATACGTGAAATCGCGCGAATTTTCACCTGTGCCATTGATCACCGGTGATTCATGATTCATCAGCTGTATTACAAATTTCGGAATCACGGCCGCATAGGCACCATTAGGATTCTGCCTGCGCCCAAACACATTAAAATAGCGCAGACCAATGCACTCCATTCCATAAGTGCGACTGAATACATCGGCGTAAAGCTCATTTACATATTTAGTAATCGCATAAGGTGATAAAGGGCGTCCTATCTTATCTTCTATTTTCGGCAGGCTTTCTGAATCGCCGTAGGTAGAGGAACTGGCCGCATATATAAAGCGCTTTATATTCGCGTCGCGTGTAGCGACTAACATATTCAGGAAGCCCGAAACATTCACTTCATTCGAAGTTTGTGGGTCTTTTATAGACCGGGGCACCGAGCCTAACGCAGCCTGGTGTAATACATAATCTACTCCATCAACAGCTTTACGGCAATCATCCATATTACGGATATCACCTTCGATGAGCTGAAAATCAGGATTGTTGAAATGCTGCTCGATATTATGCCGGTAACCGGTGGCGAAGTTATCCAGCACGGTCACATGATAGCCTTTACCTAAAAAATACTCGGTAAGATTTGAGCCTATAAATCCGGCTCCGCCGGTAATCAGTATTTTTTTCATCTTATAAATTCCCTCCCGATTTACGTATGCCTGTTCTTGTTCTATAACTTACCAATCGTCTTACAGCCGTGCATCTACTATTTCTTTCGACAGCATGCCTTTTACATCATATATCACTTTCTTATCCCTGCACAGTTCTGCCAGGTTTATGGATTCAAACTCCTTATGCGCAACGGCAAGGATTATTGAGTCAAATTTTTTATTTGCCGGCAGCTCATTGGTACATGCCCAGCCATATTCGTGCAATACCTCTTCAGGCGAAGCCCATGGGTCGTAAACTGTGATGTTCGTACTATACGTATTTAATTCTTTGATGATGTCGATCACTTTGGTATTGCGCACATCCGGGCAATTCTCTTTAAATGTGAAGCCAAGCACCAGGATATTCGCGTTCTTCACCACGATGTCCTTACGGATCATCAGTTTGATCACCTCCTGTGCCACGTAGGCACCCATGTCATCATTCAGCCTTCTTCCGGCTAAGATGATCTCCGGATGATAGCCGACCTCCTGTGCTTTCTGCGCCAGGTAATATGGATCCACGCCAATACAGTGTCCGCCTACAAGACCGGGTCTGAACTTCAGGAAGTTCCATTTGGTACCAGCGGCTTCGAGCACATCGTGCGTATCGATACCCATCCGGTTGAATATCTTAGCCAGCTCATTCACGAAAGCGATATTGATGTCGCGCTGCGAATTCTCGATCACCTTCGCTGCTTCCGCAACCTTAATGCTCGATGCCTTATGCGTTCCGGCTACGATCACACTCCTGTAGAGCTGATCGACGTATTCTGCGACTTTCGGTGTAGAGCCTGAGGTTACTTTCAGTATTTTAGTTACAGTATGCTCTTTATCTCCGGGGTTGATACGCTCCGGCGAATAGCCCGCATAGAAGTCGGTATTATATTTCAGTCCGCTCACCCTCTCCAGTACAGGGATACATTCATCTTCCGTAACACCAGGGTACACGGTCGATTCATACACGACCACATCCCCCTTTTTCAATACCTTTCCTACTGTTTCGCTCGCCTTATAAAGTGGGGTCAGGTCCGGGCGGTTGTGCTTATCGGTAGGTGTCGGTACGGTTATGATATAGATATTGCAATGTTTCAATACATCCAGCTCATTCGTGCAATACAGTCCTGTTGTTTCCGGCATGGCTTTACAGATCACACTACCCAGGTTGTCATCTTCTACCTCGAGTGTATGATCGTGCCCCTGGTTAAGTCCATCAATACGGGTCTTGTTGATGTCGAAACCGACCACGGCGAATTTTTTGGCAAATTCTACGGCCAGCGGCAAGCCGACATAACCTAAGCCGATCACTGCAACACGGGACTGGGAGAGTTCTTTTAATAGCATATTGGTTCCGTTTGTTATTGTTGATTTTCCCAGATCAGCAAGGCTTTTTCAGGCGCCTCCTCCAACGATTCCGTGATCTGGTAATGGATGGTTCTTTTCAATAAGGTTTCCGCCTTTTTGACCAATTGGTCGAGATAGGCGCGATCAGGATTCCCGACAATCAATATATGGATCACCTGCTCATCGAGACCCTGCGCAAGCTTGCCCACCAGGTATACCTTACCGATATTCCCTAAGCGGTTCAGGATACGCTCGATAATGATGTCGATGCCCAGCATCTTTTCCACGATCTCCTGCAGGGGTCGGAACAAGGGGTGCCCGGCATTTACCTGGTACCATTTTTTGTTCCCTTCGTTATACGAGGCCAGCATGCCGGCCTCTTCGAGACGATTCAGCTCAAGACGGATCGCATTGGTGGACTCTGAAAATTCCTCCTCCAGCAGCCTCAGGTAAGCCTTGTTCCCCGGGTTCAGAAAGAACTTCAAAATTAATTTGATTCGGGTCTTGGAAGTAATAAGAGTCTC
This sequence comes from uncultured Sphingobacteriaceae bacterium, assembly GCA_937875035.1. Classification (GTDB taxonomy): domain Bacteria; phylum Bacteroidota; class Bacteroidia; order Sphingobacteriales; family Sphingobacteriaceae; genus CALNCF01. The sequence continues at coordinate 8,645 of CALNCF010000420.1, forward strand.
TAACATACAGGATTAAACACAGCTTCGCCGCGTGAGTCACGGCCACTTCTAAATGAGCAATAAAATTACTCATTATTAGGAGATCAGAAAAATAAAAAATAAAAAAGCGCCGGAAGCCAGGGAGACAAAATCCTGTTTCCTTTTCTACACCTAAGTCTGCCCGGCAGATGATGGACAGCCTGTTTTCAAAAACCAGTATATAAAAAAGCCCCTTAACGGGGCTGTTATTTAAAATCTTTGCACGAGGTTCTTGAGCAGACCCATTATGCTGGATGGTTTTTTATGACTTTCGGAATAATAGCCATAACCTTTGCCATAGCCTCCGTACCCATAACCATAGCCGTAACCGTATCCATAGCCATAACCATAGCCGAATCGTCCGCCCATCTGTACCCCGTTAAAGATGATCGACATATTCGGGAACTTCTGCTCGCGGAAGAGCTCGTCTACAATATTGATCTGGTGCTTCATGGTATAGCCATGGCGCACCACATAGATCGAAGCCTGGGCAAGACGGCTCAGAATCAGCGCATCCGTTACCAGACCGATCGGCGGCGTATCAATCAGGATCTCATCAAAATTGGCTTTCAGGTAATCGATCAGCTTATCCATCTCGTCAGTCACCAACAGCTCCGAAGGATTCGGAGGTACCGGACCGGAACCGATAATAAACAGGTTGGGATGTACACCGGAAGGCTTGACGATCTCTTCCATGGATGCTTTTCCGATCAGGTAATTGCTTAGCCCGGTACGATTACTGAGGTTCAGGTATTTAGACACTTTAGGCTTACGCAGATCCAGCTCAAGCACGATCGTCTTTTTATTGGAGATCGCGAGAGCCGCACCCATATTCAGGGTTACAAAGCTTTTCCCTTCGCCCGACATACTGGAAGTAAACATGGTTACCTTCCCTCCCTTACCGTCGTTCTTCCCGTGAATGTATTGCAGGTTGGTACGCAGGGCACGGAACTGCTCGGCAATAGCGTTCCTGCTCTGAGACGTAACTACAATCGCAGCCGAGTTATCCTCATACTTAATGTCACCTAAAATCGGCGTAGCCGTATGATTCGTAATATCTGTTTCCTGGATAATCTTGTTATTCAGTGTATCCTTAACGAAAATATAGATCGTCGGCAGGATCAGGCCGAGGATGAAACCAAGAATATACGCAAGCGCTTTTTTAGGGCTCACCGGGTTAGGCTGTGTATAGGCTGCATCGATCAAACGGCTGTCGGAAATAGCCGAGGCATACGAAAGGGCCGATTCTTCTCTCTTTTGTAAAAGATACAGGTACAGGTTTTCCTTAATGGTTTGCTGACGCTTAATGCTGATGAACTCACGTTCGATCTTAGGGATCTGCTTGATAGAACCTTCTACTCTCGCATTTTGCGATTCGATCTTGTTACGGGTCAGTATCAGTGTCGATTTAATCCCACTCACATTTTCTTTCACTGCTACTTTGGTGCTCATGATCTGCTGGCGGACTGGCTCAAGCAGTGGATTATTAGCGCTCGCGCCCGCTTTTAAACGATCGTATTCGAGCTCTAATGCGCTTAGTTTTTCGATCAGGCCTAATAAGATCGGATCGTCGATGCCCAGCATTGAAGGCACGTTGCCTTTTTGTTTAGGATCGTTCACATATTCTTCCAGGCCTTCGATCACCTTCAGCTGAATATTTACTTTATTCAGCAAGACATCATTCTCTTTGATATTCTGCAGGAACAATTGTGCTTCCGAAGAGATATCCGTTAATCCACGGGAGCTTTTAAAGTCTTCCACATCCTTCTCTACGGTTGTCAGCTCGCCGCTTAGCAGCGATAAACGCTCATCCACAAAACGGATGGTACTTTCAGCTACCTGGTTCTTATCCTGTATGGCGGCCTGCTCATACACCTGAATCAGCTTATTCAGGAAATCGCGGCCGCGTTGCGGGTTCTGATCACTAATTGCTAGCTCGATCACGGTAGCCATTTTGTTTACAATGGATACATTCAGGTTGGTCCAATAGGCATCAGCTGTTTCTACCGGGTTCGAAATACGCAGGTTGAACTGTTTTACGGTACTGTTCGCACGGTCGCGTTCGAACTTAAACGCTCCATAATGCAGGACAAAGATCTCCCCGATCTTTACGCTCGTCTTATATCCGGATTTATTCGACATTTCCATGGTATTGGAATCCAACATCTTTACACGGAATTCCTGGGGAACATCGATCTTATTCGGAAAAATATTAATGCATCGCAGGCGTACAGGTGTATTGTCGTAGATATTCGACTCGCCCACATGCCCTTCTATTTCATAATTTATATAAAGATTCAAATCGTTCACTACCTTTTCTACCAGGGTTTTCGATTTAAGAATCTCCATTTCATTCTCTACGACCTTGGCGCCCGAAAAGAGATCAAGCTCTTTGAACGCGCCGGCCCCGAAGCCTTTGTTATCATCCTTGATCAGCACAGTTGCCTGAGAACGATATACTCTCGGAGTATAGCGCAGGTAAATAAATACCAGGCCAAGCAGTATTGCCAGGCTAAGCACGTATACCGGCCAGTGATACAGGTATTTGCTAATAATCGACCGGAAGTCAATATCCTGCTCTATACGTTGATTATTTTGAGGCGCTGAGATTTGCATAATAATACGGGGGGATACTGATTATCGTAAAAGGATTACAGACATGACAGATATGGTAGACAGCAATAAGCTCAGGTTACGATAGGTATTACCCTCCACGTCGTACTTAACCTTACCCGGCTGTATATACAGCACATCGTTACTGTGCAAATAGTAATAGGGCGAATTGATCAGTTCTTTGGTGTTAATATCCAGCCGAACGTATTTACGCTGTCCGGCTTCTTCACGGATCAGTAAGATATTATCACGACGGGCTGTGATATTCATATCACCGGCCAGGGACAGGGCATCATTAATATTAATACGCTCGCTCTGGATATTAAATTGACCCGGGCGCATCACATCACCTAATACGGTGATCTTAAAATTCAGGACCCGGACATTTACCACAGGCTCTTTTAAGAATGCTCCTAATTGCTTTTGTATGCTATCCTGTAAATTGGCAGTAGACATGCCTTCGACCCTGAGCTTACCAAGGAACGGAAGCTGGATTTCGCCGGCATCATTTACAAGAAAACCGGTTACGGGTGAGGTGGAGGTTGTTACCCCTGGTATGCCCATCAGGTTATAATTGAACAAGGCTGATGCCTCCTGGCTCAGGCTGCTTACATAAATACCCAACAGGTCATTCTTCTGGATAAGCATCGGCTTATAATTGCTTATAGCAGCAACAGAGTCCACTTTCTGAGAAATATCTTTATAATATGGCACCCGTTTATAGCGTAAACATGAGCTGAATAAGAAAATCGCCAGTAAATAATAAAGAAATTTTATATTTTTCACAGATAGCATAACGGTGAATCCAATGTTCAGATTGGGCGCAAAAGTACTTATTAATAAAATCAAAACCTAAAAACGCCTTAAAAAGGCAAACTTTTAACTTTTTCTTTACATAACACCTCTCAAAAAGATAATATTCCTTATCTTAGGCATTGCCCTCCAATAATGTAATGAGTATTTTACGAATCAATTTAAAACAAAACTAAACAACAAACCTTCTATGATTCATTTTTTCTCCACTCTCAGCAAGAAGGGTGGCCGACCCGATTTCTCAGAAGTGTCGGTCGACATGCATTCCCACCTATTACCGGGCATTGACGATGGCGCCAAGAACACCGAAGACAGCATCCGCCTCATAAACGGCCTGCAGGAATTAGGCTTCGAGCATTTCATTACCACGCCTCATACCATGAAAGAGCTGTACCCGAACTCACGGGAAAGCATCGAGGCCAGCTTCCAGGTACTCCGCAAAGAGCTCTCCTCATCACTTACACTCTCCTATTCCAGCGAATACTTCCTTGATGAGTATTTTATGGAGCTGATGGAAGAAGACAAGCTGATCACATTACCCGGCAACCGGATCCTGCTCGAATTTTCGCAGATCTCCAAGCCTATGGAGCTGGAAGAGCAATTGTTCCAGATTCACCTGAAAGGCTATAAAGTGATCCTTGCCCACCCGGAACGTTACCTGTTCTTTCACCAGAAGATGAATTTTCATTTCCCGCGCTTGAAGGATATGGATATTGATTTCCAGATCAACGCTCTTTCTCTGAGCGGTTATTACGGAGAGAGCATCCGGAAAGTGGCTGAAAAGCTGATCGCAGACGGCATGGTGGAATTCATCGGCTCGGATACGCATCACGACAATCACCTGAAAGCCCTGGCGAAAGTACAGGATAATAAATATTACCAGAAGTTGCTCGACAGTGGAAAGCTTCAGAACAGGAGCCTCCTTACTACGAATGCCCGCGTAGCGCACGAATAGCTTACCAGCGGAAATAAACCGCTTCGATCCTACCCTCCTCTACATGGTTCATGTATAAAATACATGACCGGAGAAGTCCCTCTACAAGACAATGCTCCGGTCGATGTAAAATAAAAGAATAATACCAAGCTTATAACAGATTTGCCCTCTACTATCAAAGCCGGCAATTATCCTTTTTGCCTTTAGCGCTACCTGCATGTTGCATAACAGGCTGTATATGTTTCTGTCATCATCATAACCGTATATTCCATGCTACCTGTTCAGTACTTGTATGATGAAGACCATTTCTCTAACGATATACGTTCAAAAAAAGATCGTATACCAATGTTAAGAGTTCGAAGGTAAAATCCTCAAATAAAAATGATAAAGAATGTATATAAAGGGACGAAAGCCTTATATCCATACACGAAGACGTAAGAGGAATCTTGTTTCTCAAAAGAATGCCTATTTTAGTCCCTCGTGATTAACAACAACATCAGTATGAAGCTCCATTGTATACTGGTAGATGACAACCCTATTGAGCTCGACGGACTTGAATCCCTGATCAGAAGGATCGATCAGCTGCATATCGAAGCCTGTTGTCATGACGCCATTGAAGCGATGAACATCGTGCACACCCGTCCGATCGATATTGTTTTCAGCGATATCGACATGCCCGACCTGAAAGGGATAGACCTGATCAGGAGCCTGGCAAACCCACCCGTTTTTGTACTGGTCAGCTCACATACCGAGTATGCCCTGGAAGGCTTTGAGCTCGATGTGGCCGATTATGTGCTGAAGCCCTACGATTTCGCGCGGATATCCAAAGCGGCCGGAAAAGCCATCGAGATTTGTATGATGCGAAAGATGATGCAGGAGCGAAAGCAGGACGCCATAGAAGACACGCTGAGCCGGGCAGATGATCATTTCATGATCCGCACGGAGAACAGCTACCTGAAGGTGCGCTTCGACGAGATCAGCTATATCGAATCGATGAGCAATTACAGCAAGGTCTATACAGAAAGCGGCAAATGCCATATCGTACTGGTGAGCCTCAAAAAGGTAGAAGAGCTGCTTCCTGCGGATTCATTCATGAGGATACACCGTTCTTTTATCGTCCCCTTAAAAAGAATCGAAGAGATCAGGACAACCGAGGTAATGGTCGGGAAGCATGCGGTGCCGCTGGGCACTTCGTACCGTCAGGCATTGCTCGAACGGGTCGTGAACAACAAGCTGCTCAACCGCTCCTGATCATTATACCAGGGGAACCGATACGGTGAAGGTGCTTCCTTCTCCCGGTACGGAGTGTACGCTGATATCGCCGTCCAGCAAACGGATCAATTCATAACAGAGCGAAAGTCCGAGCCCTGTTCCGGCTTCCTTATGAGTACCCGCCGTGGTATAAAGAACCCGTTTATCAAAAAGCCGGGCTATGTGCTGCTCATCTATTCCCACACCCGAATCCTGTACACGTACGATCAGCTTTCCGTCTTGCTGCAAGGCGTGCAGATGAATAGATCCGCCGGAAGGGGTGTATTTGATCGCGTTATGCACGAGGTTCCGCAGTACGATGTTCAGGATGTTGTGATCCGTATTTACCATGAAGTCGCGATCGAAGTGCGGGGTAAGGGTTAAGCTTTTTCCGGCAATCTCGTTCCGGTATAGCTCCAGGGTACGGTCAAATAAGAGATGTACAGGCGCTTCGGTCTTCGCTACCTGGAAGCCCTTCATCTGTGTGAGTGTCCACTGCAGCAGGTTGTCGACCATCTCTTCCGTAGCGGTCAGCGACTGGTGAAGCAGGCGTTTATATTCAGGGATGCGGTGCGCATAGGCAGGGTCGTTGCCCAGCACGTTCACTACGGTGTGCAGGGTATTGATCGGTTTCCGGAGGTCATGGCTGATAACTGAGAAGATGACCTGCTGCGTATTATTCAGGGCTTCGAGCTCCGTTTTCTGCTGAAGGATCCTCGCGTTCAACGCCTTGGTTTTCTGGTAAGCCGAGTAAAGGGTAAGCCCCAGGAAGAAAAGCAATATCGCGAGAGCCGACATACCGATGATGAACTGGTGATTCTTGGCAAGCTGTATTTCCTGCAGGGCAATCTTATCGTCCTTCAGCTCGGTATCGTAACGGGTCTGGAGATCGGCCATCTGCATCGACTTTTCCCTGCTGTACATCGTATCCCGGATCACCGACCATTCCATGCGGTTGGCCAGGGCTTCCTTGTATCTTCCTCCCTTTTCGTAGACCTTGCTCAGCAGATCGTAACAATCGGCTTCCAGCGCCACATCCCTGGTTTCTTTCGCGATCTTCATCGCGTTCTGTACATATACAGCAGCGCTGTCTACCTCGTTCATACGGTAATAAAGCTCACCTATGCTCAGCATCGAGATCGCCCGGGTGTAAGACACTTTCAGGGAGTCACCGATATGCATTGCCTGGCGGAAATAAGACATTGCCTGCTTGTGGTCGCCCAAATCTTTATACGCGATCCCGGTGTTACCCAGGAGAAAGGATTCGTAATACGAATCTTTTTGCGCGCGCGCGATCACGATTGCTTCGTCGTAAATGGAGATCGCCTTTTTCAGATCACCCTTTTTATGGTGCATAATGGCCAGCTCGTTCAGCACCTTCGCTTTCTTGTTTTCCAGCTGATGCTGCTCACAGATGGCCAACGCTTTCTTTATGTATTCTTTCGCTTTTGAAAGCTCATGGTTCTTATCATGGATATTGGCGAGGGTGAGATAGAGCTCTGCGAGCCGGGGATAGTCTTTCTGCTTTTCACAGAGACGAAGCGCTTTGAGCGCATTCGCTAATGCCGGGGGATAATCGCCGGTGATGAAATAGGCATACGACAACGAATGCCCGCTCCTGATCATCAGCGTTTCATTATGGATCTTTTCGGCAAGCTGCAATGCAGCAGCCGATACCTTAACAGACTGCGACGGGCTTGTACGCCAGAGGTCGCGGTTAAAGCTCAGGAGGTGCTCAACCCGTATGGAATCATTGGCCACCAGCGAAATAGCATGCATGGCGCTGTCGAGGCTGGCCTGGTTTTTCGCTAAGGAATGCTTACACAAAAGCATCGCCGCTACCATCACCAGGAAAAAGAAATGTTTCATGTATTTAAAAGTAAACAAGCTTCCGCTTTATATGCCTGCGCGGTAAATGCGTT
>CALNCF010000421.1 GCA_937875035.1 uncultured Sphingobacteriaceae bacterium
TTCTCAAGCTCCATACATTGATACTCTTTATTCACGTTAAATCTACATTAAAAAATTAATATAAAAAGTCTTTATTCCCTGGGAAGATCCTTAGGCTCGTCTTTCGTTTCGGGCTTCGCCTTTTTATATTTCCACGGACAATGACGGCATCCGCTTTTGCAGCAATACCCGCGTTTCAGGTGATACTTTTCGGTAAACACGTAAAACCCGTTTTCTATATAGAAGTCTTCATGCTCAATCATGATTCAGTATATGCACCTGGATCTTGCCTTCCAGGTGTGAACGAAGCTGCCGGCCATCGCCATGCAGGGTCCAGATCTGCGAGGGCTTTACCTCTCCGATCAGCCTGTTGAGCTCAGCCCAGTCGGCATGGTCGCTGATGAACAGCTTGCTCGTATTATGTTCCTGTAAACGTTCCCAGCCGGAAGCGAAGATCATCCTGAAATCGCGCCGCTGCAAGTACGAATGATACGTCATGGGGGGAACAATGTAAACCAGGTTTTGTTCTGTCTTCAATTCTTTTTTATCCAATACCTCTCCCCGTACATTGCTCATTCCAAACCGGTTATAAATATGCTGGTAGGGTAAGACCTGGTAATGGATACGCAGCTTCTTCTCCGGGCAGTGGGTCATGACCAGCTCGGTAAGGCGCTGAGCCTTACCAAGTACATAGGCTCCGATGATGATATTCTGTCCTCCCATGTCGTTCAGCTTGCGGATCTCTTCCACAGGGTCGGGATGCTGCACCTGCGGGTCGGCAAAGGTCGTTTCAGTAATGAGCACATCAGCCTGCACCGGCAGGATTGTTTCGCAGGTCGGATCATGCTGCATCTTAAAGTCGCCGGTATAGAGGTATCGTATCCCCTCCCATTCCATCAGCACCATGGCGCTGCCCAGGATATGCCCGGCAGGGTAAAAGGTGATCCGCACCCCGTTCAGGGTAAACGACGACTGGAAGGGCATTTCGTGTAATACCTTGCCTGCATATTTCTTATAACGGAGCTGAATAAAGGCCATGGTAGGCGGCGTGGCGTACACATCAACACAGCCGGGTGCCACGTGGTCGCCATGAGCGTGCGATACTACCGCGGTACGTACGGCCCGCTGTGGGTCAAGGTAGAAGTCGCCGGTCTTACAGTATATCCCGGCCTCGGTGAGGCGTACAAAATCAGGTATGATCATGCGTTCCGGGTCCATTGCTGATGAAGCGCCATAACCTGCGGAATGAGCAGGGAATCATCGTCGTTTAAGATGACCAGGTCGGCCATCGCCCGCTTTTCTTCTTCAGGCATCTGCCGCGACATGCGCGCCTGTACCTGCTCAGGGGTAGCCTGGTCGCGGGCGAGGGCTCGCCTCATGCGGGTTTCCGCATCAGCATATACCAATACATTGATGTCGTTCTTAAGATAGCTCCCGCTCTCGAACATAAGGGCTGCTTCCTTGAGAACATAAGGAGCCTGCTGCTGCGCGATCCAGCGGTCGAAGGAGCGGAATACGGCCGGGTGCACGGCTTCGTTCAGGAGCCGGAGCTTATCCGGATCGCTGAAGGCCTGTGAGGCAATGTGCGCACGATCGAGCATAGCACCCTTGTATGAATCTTCACCGAATACTTCCCTGATGCGCTGCATCAGCTCCGGGTCCTGCGTCATAACTTCTTTCGCGGCATCATCCGCATAAAACACCGGGATGCCCAGCACTTCGAAGATGCGGCATACCGTAGTCTTGCCGCTGCCGATCCCTCCTGTTATCCCGATTTTCAACATATGCTTATTTCTGTAAAATGTAATCCAGCCGCTGAGGATATACCCTCGGGTAACGAATATACGAGGGCGAATCGGCAATGTCTACATCCAGCTGTCCTGAGCCAAAGGGCGAAGGCTGCGCGATCACCGTAAAGTCCTGCGGCTTTACTTTGTTATAATAATGCAGGCTTACCTGGTATTTCACCGTGCATACGGAAGGGAACAGGTGCACCGCACCGATGTTCAGGAAGCCCCGGGCCTGGATGGGTACTTCCACTTCGCCTTCGGTATACTTTTCGACCGGCATCATCAGCCTTACCTTTGTATGCGAGAGCTGCAGGTTAAGATGATCGTTGCCGAGCAGCTCAACCTCCTGGTCTACATTTTCATACAGGTTGTTCAATACGATGAGCTTGGTAGGCCAGTCGGAAATGCGCTTGATGAGCTCTACCGGACCGGTAATGGTGACGCTGTCGGGAACCAGCACCGTAGGTCCGTCGGTATCGTGCTGGGCTTCAAAAGAAGTTTCCAGGTTCAGCTTCACCGGCACCTTTTTAAAGGCTTTGGGCTCGAAGCTGAATTCCAGTATCCGAGGCTCCACACCGATCACACGGGTGCGTGTGGGCATCTGCGCGTTCAGCGATTCGAGATTGGTGTTCAGGTCGATCCGGTTCTCGGAGTTCAGCGCTCCCAGGTCGATGTGGATGGGCTCATTCAGGAACTCGAGGCGGGAACGGATAAAGTTCCATCCCGGGGCTTCGACGATCAGCTTTACCTGGCGCGAATCGCGGATATTGAGCGCCTTGTTCGGCGGTACATGCTCAAATATAAGGGGCGCTTTGATCTCAAAACGGTAAGTACGGCCCAGCACGTTCAGCATCCAGAAGATCGCTGCCGCGAAAAGGCACAGCACAAAGAGCAATAATCGCCGGCGGAGCCTTCTTCTCGATTTCTCCCTGTATAGCTGGACAATATAGACGATGTATTTTCTCAATATGGATACGGCTGAACCAAAGGTAGGGCTATAAAACAAAAATATCAATCCTGAATACAGGATTGATATTTCGCATTAATGTATGAGATGCCGGATTATTTGTTATCCAGCTTTTTAGACGCATCCAGGGAAATAGCGGTCTTCTCGATCTTCATACGCACATTGTTCTCGATCTCGAGGATGAAGCTATCGTCGTTCACCTCTGCGATCTTACCATGAATACCTGCGATCGTGATCACTTTGTCGCCTTTCTTGATGCTGTCGACAAATGATTTCTGCTCCTTCATTTTTTTCGTCTGCGGACGGATCATGAAGAAATAAAACACAACACCTACCAGTACGATCGGTAAGAAGTTCATTAATGGATTCGAGTCTCCTCCTTGCGGAGCTGCCATTAGTAATACGTTGATAATGCTCATTGGATTGATTTATATGTTATTTCACTTCTAAAATTTCGCCTCTTAAATACAGCACCTTGGTGTTAGGAATCGTGTTCGATACCAGGGTGATGGTCTTGTTCTGCATACCCAGCTTGCCTTTGCTGTCGAACACCACCTCCACTTTTCCTTCTCCTCCCGGAGGGATCGGCTCTTCCGGCCATGAAGGCACGGTGCAGCCGCAGGACGCGCTGGCATTCGAAATAACCAGGGCTGTTTTTCCTACGTTTTTGAATTTAAAGGAATACGATACTTTCTCTCCTTCACTGATCTTCCCGAAATCGTAGGTATCGTGCTCAAACTCGAACTTTGGTAATTTGGTCTCATCAACTGTACCGTCGGCATTGATCGGGTTCTCTACCCCTGCCTGCTTCATGGTACCGTCGCTCTTGCAGGAGGCCATCACTATAACGGCCGTTAACATAAGGAATGATAATCTTTTCATAAGTTCTAAAAACGGTATAAAGTTACTAATCTTATTCCAGCAGTCCGCGACCCGTTTTGCGGATCATGTTATCTTTTTTCAGATCACCCAGCACCTTATCGAGGATACCGTTAATAAAGGTCTTACTGTTCGGCGTGCTGAATTCCTTGCTGATGTCGATGTATTCGTTCATGGTCACCTTGATCGGGATCGACGGAAAATGGATCATTTCGGCAATGGCCATCTTCATCAGGATCGTGTCGATCATCGCCAGGCGGTCCATATCCCAGTTCTGGGTCTTCGACGCGATCATCTCACCGTATTTATCGTTATTCAGGATGGTCTTCTGGAAAAGCTCGACAATATAGTCGCGGTCTTCCACCCAGCTGGTCGTTAGCTCCATCAGGCGCTGCTCATGGCCGCCATCCTTTTTAAAGGTCTTCACCGTCTTGATCACCATGCTCTCGACCGCGTCAACATCTACCGGCCAGTTGATATGCAGCTCTTCCATGTGCTGCTCCAGCAGAGGTAATTTGAAGATCACCTTTTTGAATACGAACAGCATGAAATCCTGGTCTTCCTTCTCGGTATGCTCCACCACGGCGGCGTATGCCTTGTATTCGTCGGTCGCCTTGAGCTTGTTATACAGTTCCCGCAGCAATACGGCTTCGGCGCTGAATGAGCTCTTATACTTGTTCACCTGTCCTAAAAACTCGGTATTCTCCTGGAGCAACTGTATAAAATAATTGGAAGCAAGCACGGCCCGCGCGCTCAGGTCATCCTGGGTAGGACGATGTTTGGTTGGCTTTTCTTTTACATCGTTCTCTTCGAATCCGGCCAGCTCTACCCCGAGCTGTAAAAGGTAGACGTAAAATTCATTTACCTTCTGGATATTGGTGAGAAGATTCTTCTCAAACGCCCGCATATCTTTTGCTTCAGCCTGGTAATAGGCATATAGGGTCTGCAATGCTTTAATGCGTAGGTGACGTCGGTTTAGCATAATAAAAAAACAAGTAAGAACGAGTGTGTAAGAACGATTTAAAAAACCAGGTAATTCCGTTCGACCGGAACTACCTGGAGGATTCATTAAAAAAAATTAATAGGAAGCCTTGATCCGGCGGATGTCATCCATCCGTTTTTCCGCAATGCGGTTCGCGGCTTCGTATGTAGGAATATTTTCTTCTTTCGATTTTTTCAGGATCTCGGAAGTCACTTCATAAATGTGCTCTGTTTTTTCCATTGCGCGTTTCGCTGTATACCCGTTCAGCTCAGAATATACGTTGATCAGTCCGCCGGCATTGATCAGGAAGTCAGGCGCATACAAGATACCCTTGTCCATCACCATTCTTCCGTGGATGTTCTCATCGGCAAGCTGGTTGTTCGCCGCGCCTGCAATGATGGTACATTTCAGCTTTTCGAGTGTTTCCGTATTCACGGTCGCACCCAATGCGCAAGGCGCATAAATATCGATGTTCAGGTCGTAGATGGAGTTGTTGGCCACCACTTCCGCGCCATATTTCTTGGCTATATAGGCCAGGCGCTCTTCGTTGATATCGGAGATGTACACCTTGGCATTCTCTTCGCGCAGGTGCTTCACCAGGTTTTCTCCTACGTGACCCACTCCCTGTACCGCCACGACCTTGCCAGCCAGGCTGTCGTTTCCGTACATGTGTTTCGCGCAGGCTTTCATACCCATGTATACACCGAACGCAGTTACCGGCGAAGGATCGCCTAAGCCACCCAGCGATTCAGGAATACCGGCCACGTGGCGGGTTTCCATCTTGATGTATTCCATGTCCTTCGGACTTGTACCCACATCTTCCGCTGTAATATATTCACCGTTCAGGTTCTCGATGAACTTGCCGTACTTACGCATCAAAGCTTCGGATTTGTCTTTCTTTGAATCGCCGATGATCACCGCTTTACCACCACCTAAGTTCAGGCCCGTAATAGCCGCTTTGTAAGTCATACCACGCGATAAACGCAGTACATCGTGAAGCGCTTCCGCTTCGCTCTTATACTGCCACATCCGTGTACCACCCAGCGCCGGGCCCAGGGTCGTATCGTGAATGGCGATGATCGCCTTTAAACCTGTTGCTTTATCCTGGCAAAAAACCACTTTCTGGTGGTCATTCTCAGCCATCTTGTTAAAAACCGAGTTTTCTCCTAAAATATCTGACATTCTATCTGGATTAAATAATTACAATACTGCCCTCTCACTTATTCCAGCCCACATTTTTTATTTGGTTCGGGGCAAAAGTAGGGTATTTTTTCTATTGTTCCAATGTTTTAGGCGATGCCGGCAGCCTTCATACAGCGCCGGCCCTTGCCTGTACAGGCTGTTCAACAGTTAAAATCAGGCTTTTGTTTCCCGTTTTCCGCTCATTCAAAAGGAAACAATTTAGTTATACCTTTGTCATCATTAGCTTATGAAAGAATTACGATCGCTTAACAAGTTCCTGTACAAATACCGTTACCGGATGTTCGTCGGTGTTATTTTTATCGCCTTATCCAACTGGTTCGGGATCTTCCCCGCCCAGATCATCCGTGTAGCCTTCAACCTGGTTTCTGAAAACATCACCATTTATGGCATGTACGACGGCTTCCCGGCGCAAAGCCTGGTGTATGAATTATTCGGTACCGCGGTGCTGCTGTTCGGGCTCATTATTTTTGCCGTAGCCGTTATCAAGGGAGTGTTCATGTTCTTTATGCGGCAAACCATTATTGTTGTGTCAAGGCTGGTGGAATACGACCTGAAGAACAGCATCTACGCGCATTACCAGGTATTGTCGCTTTCCTTTTACCGGCGTAACAATACCGGCGACCTGATGAACCGGGTAACAGAGGATGTAAGCCGTGTGCGGATGTATATCGGCCCGGCCATTATGTACACCCTCAACCTGGTGGTCCTGTTCGTCCTGGTGATCAGCACCATGATCAGCGTAAACCCTAAGCTTACGCTGTATTCGCTGCTGCCCCTGCCGTTCCTGTTCCTGTCTATTTATTATGTGCAGAATATCATCAACCTGAAAAGTGAGAAGATCCAGGAACAGCTTTCGAACCTGTCGACCTTTGTACAGGAGAGCTTCTCCGGCATCCGGGTATTAAAGGCTTATGTGAGGGAGAAGAATACCTACGATAAATTCGCCAAAGAATCGGATACGTACCGCGACCGTTCCATGGAGCTGGTGAAGGTGCAGGCCGTGTTCTTCCCGCTGGTGCTCGTGCTGGTAGGATTGAGCACATTGCTTACCGTATATATAGGCGGTATGGAAGTTATTAAAGGAACGATCAGCGCAGGAAATATTGCCGAGTTCATTGTTTACGTAAATATGCTTACCTGGCCGGTGATCTCCGTGGGCTGGGTCACCTCCCTTGTACAGCGCGCCGCGGCATCGCAAAAAAGGATCAACGAATTTCTCGATACCCAGCCCGAGATCCAGTCGCCGGATGTGCCGGCCAAAGAGATCAAGGGTGCGCTGTCCTTTCAGAACGTCAGCTTCACGTATCCCGACACCGGCATACAGGCATTGAACCAGGTTTCTTTTGAGATCAGGCAGGGACAGTCGCTCGCCATTATCGGCCGTACGGGCTCAGGCAAATCGACTATTGCCAACCTCATTACCCGGATGTATGATGTAGACCAGGGCCGGATCAGCATAGACGGGGAAGACATCCGTACACTGAACCTCAGCTCGCTGCGCAGGCAGATCGGCTTTGTTCCCCAGGAAGTATTTCTCTTCTCCGACAGCATTGAGAACAATATCGCGTTCGGCCTGGACACCTTTACCCGTGAAGAAGTGGAGGCAGCAGCCCGCAAGGCGGTGGTCTACGAGAACATCATGGCTTTTCCCGATGGCTTTGATACGCGTGTAGGGGAACGCGGCATTACCCTTTCGGGCGGACAGAAGCAACGTGTTTCCATTGCCCGGGCCATTGCCAAGCAACCGAAGATCCTGCTGTTCGACGATGCCTTATCGGCCGTAGATACCAGGACGGAAGAAGAGATCCTGCACCATCTCGCCTCCGTAATGCGCGACCGTACCACGATCATTATCAGTCACCGGGTTTCCACTGTAAAAAATGCAGACATGATCCTGATGATGGATCAGGGACGCATCATTGAAAGTGGTACACATGAAAGTCTGATCCAGGCCGGGGGCTCTTATTTTGATCTTTACGAGAAACAACTCATGGAAGAAGAAAATGTAGTTGAATAAGCATGATCGCTGGTAATGATGCGGTTAGGCCTCGTTTTTAAATTCAGGAAGGGGGAAAAATCCGTTTGGAACTTTGAAAATTAATCTTTTATATTTACGACGGATTCATTAAAACAATTAAACATTGACATGGGAGAATTTGAAAACAAAGACAGAGAAGAGGTTTTTTCTAAGAAAGTCAGAGCCGGAAAAAGGACTTACTTTTTCGATGTAAAATCGACCCGTTCGGGCGATTATTATGTTACGATCACAGAAAGTAAGAAGCGTATGGAAGATGGCGTGTTTGTGAAGCACAAGATTTTCCTCTACAAAGAGGATTTTGAGAAGTTCAGCGAAGGATTAAATGAAACGGTTGAATATATCAAATCAAACCAGGAAGTAGTTGAACGTAAATACGAAGATTTCAACGGCGGTACATCCTCCATCTCTTCTCCCGATATCGATTTCGAAATCTAAACCCGGAGAAGAATATATAAAAAAGCCCTGTATCCAAACGATCAGGGCTTTTTTATGCGGCAAGGTTTCGTTACCTCCCCATGGCCACCAGCACCGCAGCGATCATCGCCAGCAGGTAAACAGCGATTACCACAATGATCAGTATCCCCGAATACTTAAAGAATGATTTCAGGTTGGCAAGGGATCGTGTCAGGTCTTCCTGCGACTGATCCTGGATGGAGGACCTCATCCGGTTTCCAAACCTCAGCAGGTATAAGGCAGGAAAAAAGTAGACCAAAGCCATGACCAGGTAGATCAGTGTGAACAGGAAAGAAGGTATCCCGGCCATCTTCATATTGGCGCTCATGACGGAGCCCATGAACAGCCCCACAATAACCAGGAAGCCACAGGCTATAAAGCCGGTAATGGACAGGAAAATAGCCCATGAACCTGCCGTATACAGGTAACGCTTGATCTCTGTCGTAACGGTAAGCTCCTCCCGGTGGATCTCCGGAGGGCTGAAAGTGTTTTCGGTTTCTTCCATAAAAATGAGTTTAATCAGGGTTATACAATAAAAGTATGCATTTAGCCCGGAAGCGGCAACAGGCCGGAGCCGCCGCTTCATTCACCGCGAAAAGCTTAGCTGAATACCGCGATAAAAATTATCTTTGCGGAAAATTTGAATTGAATATCATGATTGTATCAGGCACCGAAGAAAACTTCCTGGGAATAGAAGAGGCTGAATTATACGCATACGAGAACGCACGTTTCGTGATCCAGTCTGCACCCTACGAGCATACCTCCTCTTACCTGGAAGGCTCTAAGCATGGCCCTGCCGCCATTATCAACGCTTCACATTATGTAGAGTTCTATGATGAGGAGCTCGACCAGGAAACCCTCCGCATCGCCCCGGTGGCTACCCTGAAGCCCATCGATTTCGGGAACAAGGTAGATGCCGATGCCATTGCGCTGATCGAAGAAGAAACCGGCAAGCTCCTGGATGATGGGAAATTCGTGGTTTCCTTCGGCGCCGAGCATACCGTAACCTACGGCTTCGTGAAAGCCTTTGCCAGGAAATTCGACCAACTGACCGTACTACAGATCGATGCGCACTCCGACCTGCGCGAATCCTATCATAACAACCCTTACTCGCATGCATCGGTGATGGCTCGTGTAAAAGACATGGGAATCAATTTATGCCAGGCGGGGATCCGTGCACAATGCATTGAAGAAGCCGAAGAGATTAAACGCAACCCGAAGATCCATACCTATTACGCGCACCAGATCCGCAATAATTCCAACTGGATCCGGGAGATCGTGGACGATATGACCGAAAACGTATACATTACCATTGATGCCGACGGGTTCGACCCAAGCATTATGCCGGCCGTAGGTACCGCCGAGCCAAACGGCTTGTTCTGGAACGAAACGCTCGACCTGCTGAGAGAAACCTGTAAGCACAGGAACGTAGTAGGCTTCGATATCGTGGAATGCGCACCGATGGAAGGTACGATCCTTTCCGAATACACCCTGGCGAAACTGGCATACCGCATTATGGGTTATATTACCGCGTTCTCCAAATAAACTGAACAGAATCCAGGTCTTAAAAAACAACCGATGATAGCAAAGAAACACCCTGTTTGGATCATTACGATCGGACTGGTTACCGGGTTCCTGATCTGGTATTTCCGGGTGATCCTGCTATACCTGTTCTTCGCGCTCTGTCTTTCTTTCGTGCTCGACCCTTTGGTCGATTTCCTGGCG
>CALNCF010000422.1 GCA_937875035.1 uncultured Sphingobacteriaceae bacterium
GGCGATGATGCGCAAAGCATTTACGCGTTCCGGGGCGCCAATATCCAGAACATCCTGAACTTTGAAAAGGACTACCCAGATCTGAAGGTATTCAAGCTGGAGCAGAATTACCGTTCTACACAGAATATTGTGAACATGGCGAATTCTATCATCGCCAATAACAAGGACCAGCTCAAGAAGCATGTGTTCTCGGAGAACGACCTGGGCGACAAGATCTCGCTGTTCAAGGCCTATTCAGATAACGAGGAAGGAAAGATCATTGCGGAATCCATCTTACAGGACAAAGCGAATAAGAATCTCCGCAACCGCGACTTCGCCATTCTCTACCGCACCAACTCACAGTCGCGGGCCATGGAAGAAGCGCTGCGAAAGCTTAGCATCCCTTATAAAATCTATGGCGGACTTTCGTTCTACCAGCGTAAAGAGATCAAGGACCTGATCTCCTATTTCCGGGTAGCCGTAAATCATAATGACGAAGAAGGGATCAAGAGGATCATCAACTACCCGGCCAGGGGAATCGGTAAGACGAGCATCGACAAGCTGATCTTTTTATCGGGCGAAATGGATAAGCCCTTATGGGATATTATCGACCATGGTGAGCAGCTTATAGGCGGGAAGTCGGGGCGCGAGATCAGCAGTTTCGCGATGATGATCAAGAGCTTCGCCGTGGTGATCAGGCAGCAGAATGCCTACGACGCGGCCTCACACATTGCCAAGCAATCGGGTTTGCTAAAAGACCTGTACGAAGATAAATCGGTAGAAGGCCTGAACCGTTATGAAAACATCCAGGAGCTCCTGAACGGGATCAAGGAATTCTCCGAACGGGAAGACATTGAAGACCGGAGCCTTTCCAAATTCCTCGAGGATGTTGCGCTTTTAACCGGGAACGATACCGCCGAAGATGAAGACGACAACGACCGGGTATCGCTGATGACGATCCACTCTTCCAAAGGGCTGGAGTTCCCGCATGTGTACATTGTAGGGTTAGAAGAAAACCTGTTCCCTTCGCAGATGTCGGTGAACTCGCGTTCAGACCTGGAAGAAGAACGGAGATTGTTTTACGTAGCCGTAACCCGCGCGGAGAAAAAGCTCACGCTCAGCTATGCGACCTCGCGGTACCGCTGGGGTACCCTGACCAATTGCGAGCCGAGCCGTTTCCTCGATGAGATCGAGCCCAAATATTTAGAGACCAATTTCCTGCAACGCATCCCGGAACGGAACGGTAGCGGATTGTTCGGTGAGGAGCGCGACAGCTTTACCAGCGTATCGGGTAAGCCTAAGATCATGATCCCGAAATCGAAGCCTGCACCGGTAGGCTCCAGGGCGCATGTGCCCTCTGAAAACTTCGTGGCCGATGACCCGGCAGCGATCCAGGTCGGCATGGAGGTAGAGCACCAGCGCTTTGGCTTCGGCAAGGTGATCTCGCTGGAAGGAACCGCCCCTGACATCAAAACAACGATATTTTTCAAGGAATTAGGACAAAAGCAACTTTTACTTAAATTTGCCAAACTAAAGATCGTACGATAAGGCCGGGTACCGAACCCAATGCCTGTCGTCATTGCCTTTCCGGCATAAATTAAAAAGGGCATGGCCCGCCGGGGGAAAACATAACACATCAACATGGAATTCAACTATAACAGTACACGTCCGAGACTTCTGTATTCGGAATACGGGCGCAACATCCAGAACATGGTGAAGTTCATCAAAGAGCTGCCGGATAAGGAAGACCGTAACAAGCATGCCCAGGCGGTGATCGACCTGATGGGTTTCCTGAACCCGCACCTGCGCGATGTGGCCGATTTCAAGCACAAGCTCTGGGATCACCTGTTCATCATTGCCGACTTCGACCTGGATGTAGATTCTCCCTACCCGATCCCATCACGCGAATCCCTGCATACCAAGCCGGAACGGATCGGTTACCCGTCCAACCGGATCCGCTTTAAGCATTACGGCAAGACCGTCGAGATCATGATCGCGAAAGCAAGACAGATCGAAGACCCGGAAGCCCGTGCGGCCATGACTGCTTCCATCGCCAATTTCATGAAGATGGCCTATGTAACCTGGAACAAAGACCTGGTAAGCGACGAGACCATTATCAGCGATCTCCGGAACCTTTCGAACGGTGAATTAGAGATCAGCGAGCACATCAACCTGAACCGCGTGGAAGTGCGCCCGGTAAGCACCCTCAATAATAACAACAAGAACCGCAACCAGCACAAGCAGCGGAACAACAATACAAACAATAGCAACAAGAAGAAGAATAACAATAACGGCAAGAGATATTAAACCCAGGTTATTATTTCAGCGGCGGTTTATTTTTCTGGTCTGAATATTTATCTTCACCTCCACAAAGCCGTGCAGCCAGACCTGCACCGGCCAGCCGGGAAAGCCCCGGATTAAATCATGTTGTAAACACATCTAAGGCACCAGTTCATGAATACGTTCGAGATCACAGGCGGTAAAAAACTACAGGGCGAGATCATTCCACAGGGAGCTAAAAACGAAGCCCTGCAGATTATTTCCGCGGTATTATTAACAGAAGAACAGGTGACCATATCGAACATCCCCGACATCGTGGATGTGAACAAGCTGATCGACCTGCTGAGAGCCATGGGTGTTACAGTTACCCGTGTTTCCAAGGATACCTATACCTTCCGGGCTAAAGAGATCGACCTGCATTATCTGAGCAGCGATGACTTTAAAAAGCGT
>CALNCF010000423.1 GCA_937875035.1 uncultured Sphingobacteriaceae bacterium
GGCTTTCTTTGCAGCAGCCTTTTTAGGAGCAGCTTTTTTAGCGGCGGCCTTCTTAGGAGCGGCTTTCTTTGCAGCAGCCTTTTTAGGTGCAGCTTTCTTTGCAGCAGCCTTCTTAGGAGCAGCTTTCTTTGCAGCAGCCTTTTTAGGTGCAGCTTTCTTTGCAGCAGCTTTCTTAGGAGCAGCCTTTTTTGCGGCGGCCTTCTTAGGAGCAGCTTTCTTAGCGGCAGCCTTCTTAGGCGCAGCTTTCTTGGTTGCTTTTTTCTTTTCCATGTTTCTGTTTGTTTTAATGATTTTTGTTAATTTGTTTTTTGTTTTTGTAATGATCCTTTTTAGAACTTTGCCTGTCGATGTCACATCGATATTTTCTAAAATCTCATTCAGTTGTTCCGATAGAATTCTATCAGCTTCTTGAATTCTTTTATTTAACTCTGACTTGATGGTCATGTTGAAATTTTCAGTTTAAATTCAATTTGAAAATACAAATTATTTATCTTATTGTTATAAAATTATTAACATCCAAATACTTCTTAAAAAAAAAGTTATTAACATGCCAACATTTGATATCGTTTCCAAGGTAGATTCACAAGCGCTCGACAACGCGATTAACAACGCAAAAAAAGAGATCCTGAACCGCTATGATTTCAATGGTTCGAACACGACGATCGAATTGGATAAAAAGACCAACAGCATACTCATTACAACCGAAAACGATATGCGTGTGAAAGCGATTATCGATGTAATTATTTCGCGTGTGATGAAGCAGCAGATCGAACCTTCTTCTCTCGATTTAAGTAAAGACAATTACCCTTCCGGAAACATGTTGAAAAAAGATGTGCCGGTGAAGCAGGGAATCGAGAAAGAGCTCGCAAAAAAGATCGTAAAGAAAGTCAAAGACTCTAAACTGAAAGTAGACGCTTCGATCATGGACGACCAGGTTCGCATCAGCGGAAAAAAGATCGACGACCTGCAAGCAGTGATTTCCCTGATGCGTGGCGAGTCGTTCGAGCAGCCTTTGCAGTTTATCAATATGCGTTCTTAGCGGATACCAAATCCCAGACCGAAACGAAGGATCGGGTTGGAGTACGGTGTATAAGGAGTTTCGGTCAGGTTGAACAACAGCATCAGGTCGATGCTCGAAGACGGACCGATCTCCTGGCGATAGCCGCCACCCACGAACCAACTGCCGATGGTTTTGCGCGAATTGCCTTTATACATGCCAAAGGCATCGATATTAATGAAATCCAGGTCTAACACTTCATACTCTGAATACGCCAGCACATTCTGTGTAACCAGGTAGCTGGCAAAAAGCTTCCCGCCATAGTTATTGGATTTGATGTCGAACTGCTCACGATGAAAACGGTAATACTGGTAAATCCCCCCGGGGCCTGCCGTAAAACGTTCGGAGAAACGGTACCCTACCGTAGGCGATACGGCAACCAATGTTTCGTAAGTAGAGAACCCGGCGCCGAAATTCCCACCATATACCAAACGGTCGAAAGAAAATTTACTTTGCGAAAACGCGGAAGAGGCGATCAGCATCAGCCCTATGAAAGAAAGTCTTTTCAGCATATAAACCGGGTTGTTTGTACAAATATCAAATAAAAAACGGCATACTAAAAATAGTATGCCGTCAACCTAACTCAACCTAAACCTAAAAACTACTCACTTATGAGACCTTAATTACTTTTACCGTATCCGCTGTGTCTTCCTTCTTATGGATGGTCAATGCTAATACACCGTTGGTATACTCAGCGGAGATCTGCTCCTTATCGGCTGTTTCCGGTAAGTTGAACGACCTGCTGAAGCTGGTATAGCTGAATTCTTTCCGGGTGTATTTCGGACTTTCTTCTTTTTGCTCTTCTTTCTTTTCAGACGAGATGGTCAATACATCTTTGTCGACCTGGATGCTGAACGCGTCTTTCTCCATACCCGGCGCGGCCAGCTCGATCATGAAGGCATCAGCCGTTTCATGGATGTTCACCGGTGGAACCGAAGCCGATAGCTCGGGCATCAGTCTTCCACCTAAGAAATTGTCAAACATGTCATTGAACAACGGAGAAAATGTTCTTCCGATCGTTCTGTCTGTTCCATTTTTAAATTTTACGAGTGTCATAATCTTTTTGTTTTTGTTTAAAATCTTGATAAGGCTTTTTCAATTGCTGTACCAGGCCAAAAAAGAAGGGCTTTCCAGGACAATTTGACTTGTTGCCCTTAAAAAGCCCTGACGAAATTTCTGATTATGAATATTTTAGCTGAAAATTTTTCCGGGATTTAAAATTCCTTTCGCATCAAAAACCGATTTAATACCCTTCATCAGCCCCAGATGTGCCGGGGAATATTTGATCGGCATGTATTCTTTCTGTACCCAGCCGATGCCATGCTCACCCGAAAGCGTGCCGCCCAGCTTCACCGTTAATTCGAAAAGCTCCCTGATCCCATCTTTTAAATGATTATTCCAGTCATCGTCGCTCATCGTTCCTTTAATAATATTAATATGCAGGTTGCCATCGCCGGCATGTCCGTAGCACACCGAACGAAAGCCATACTTCGCGCCGATATCCTTTACTCCTTTCAGCAGCGCCGGTAATTCCGCACGCGGAACCACGGTATCTTCTTCTTTATAGACCGAATGCGCCTTGACCGACAACGCCATGTTACGACGGATGCGCCAGAGCTCTTCTTTCTGCTGGGAAGAATCGGCGAAGAGAATATCATCCACCTCGTACCCATACAGCACTTCGCTGATCTGCTCGCAGGCCTTGAAGAGCAGGTCGCGGTCGCTCCCATCCACTTCGATCAGCAGGTATGCATTGATATGATCTTTCTGTTCGAAATGAATACCCTCGAACTTAACAACCCAGTCTACCCCATCACGCTCCATGAACTCCATCGCTGAAGGCGTATGCCCGGCCTTAAAGACCGCCGACACTGCCTCGCAGGCTTTCTCTGCAGATGCAAACGAAGCCAGCAGCAAGAGATTTTCTGTAGGCAGGGGAATCAGCTTAAACACGATTTTGGTAATGATCCCGAGGGTACCCTCACTGCCGATCATAAGCTGGGTAAGGTTATAGCCCGACGCGTACTTAAGCGTATTGGCCCCGGTCCAGAGAATCTCTCCATTGGGCAGCACCATCTCCATATTCAGCACAAAGTCGCGCACCGTGCCGTATTTCACCGCGCGCGGTCCGCCGGAAGATTCGGCCAGGTTCCCGCCCAGCATGCAAGAGCCCTTGCTGGAGGGATCCACAGGATACATCAGCCCCTTAGCCGATACAGCATCCATAAACACTTGTGTGATCATCCCCGGCTCCACGGTAGCCTGCAGGTTACGCTCATCGATCCCGATTAAACGATTCAGCTTTTCTACCGAAAGAGACACGCCGCCGTATAT
>CALNCF010000424.1 GCA_937875035.1 uncultured Sphingobacteriaceae bacterium
ATCACCGTATCCGGGTTCACCACTCCTTTATAACGGAAGAACTCCGACACGATCAGCTGGCTGTTGTGATTCATCTTCACAAAGCCGTCGTAGGTAAGGAATTGTTCCGGCGCTCTTAATATCACATCCCCTTTATAGCTGATCTTCTTGTTCAGCAGGAAGCTCATGCTGTCGGTGATCACCCCGCGGGCGATGGTCTTCAGGGTGGAATCTATTTCAAACTTACTGAAATGGATCACCTGGTACGAAGAGTCGACGGTGTTCTTATACTTATAGTCTGCATCTCCGTAATATTTCTTCCGCCCTAAGATGTCTACTGTCGCATTGTACAAACGGTGATAGCGGGTAGTTACGTTCGCGTTGATCACGGCATTCTTCAGACGCTTCATCTGGGCATCGCCGTGGATCTCTACATAATTGCTGTCGGGCAATACCTCGGCATCGCCGATCAGGATCTTCGGCACTCCGTAAATATCGATCCGCGCGTCGCGCAGATCATAGATCGCGTTGGTCGAATGGAAGTTCAGCGAATCCTGGAGCACGTTCTTCGAGATAAAGGAGAAGTCGCTGGTATCCGATCCGGCAGGCGACAGGAACTCTACATATTTATTGTTAAAGTACCAGGTAAAGTCTGGCAGTGTGGTCGCGTAATTGTTGAACGGGAAGTCGATCATACGCCCGATCTGGTTCGATTTGAAGTCGCCCCGTTCGGCGATAAAGTCGATCTTTGAATTCAGGTTCGCCGCATATAAGGCGACCTTGTTCAGCTCCATGGCGAAGATATTCACACTGGAAGTATCAGCCACGAAATCGTCCGGGTTAAACACAAAACGTTTAGAACTCAGGTCCGCGCCGGGGA
This sequence comes from uncultured Sphingobacteriaceae bacterium, assembly GCA_937875035.1. Classification (GTDB taxonomy): domain Bacteria; phylum Bacteroidota; class Bacteroidia; order Sphingobacteriales; family Sphingobacteriaceae; genus CALNCF01. The sequence goes on from CALNCF010000424.1 coordinate 860, forward strand.
TCTTGGCCGTGCCATTCCCGCTGAGGTTGACCGGTGTATAGGCGATCGTTCCGTAGAAACGGTTCTTTGCTTCGTACATATCGATCGGCGCCTTTAAGTTCGACACATACATGGTATCGTTATAGGGTACCCAATGCAGGTGCGACTGGTACGAGCGTGTATCGGGGTTCATGGCCTGGCGTTCCAGCTCAAAGCTGATCAGCGGGGCATTCACCGAATCGAGCATGAACAGGAAGTTATCCGATTTGCTTACAGACGCGATGTATTCTATAACCCCGTTCCCATAAAATCCTTTATCACTCAAGCGGATCGTCTGGAAATACTTTCCCTTGCCCCCGTAAGCCATGAAGCCATCGGCAGGGGTCTGGGTCACGAAGCCCAGGGAGGTATCGGGCTGCACGCGCAATACTTCGTTGAAATCGGGGAAGATGCCGCCCGAATGCATTTGTCCCGGGAAGGCAATACCTGTGGTTGCCGACAGGTTATCCAAGCTGTCGATGCGGAAGGGTTCCACCTTAAAGTAGAAGTCGCTGCGGCGGTACACCCCGCCGTGAATATGGCGCGCGTCGTAATACACGTACGATTCGCGGTTACTTTCAAAATACGGGTATTCGGGATAATCTTTCAGTCCTGATTTGTTATTGGCTTCGTCGATATAAAGATCTCCGTTGATGTCGTGCAGGGCCGAGCGCAGCTCGATGAGCTCGCGGCGGCCATTCGCATCGGGCTTGCCCAGGATCTTGATCTTCATGGAGTCGATCTTCGGAAGCGCGATCTTGAAGCGATCGTATTCAAAGAAGAAATCCTTTCCGTAAAAGTCGAGCGTACCGGCGGTCACCTTTCCGCTGAACTGCATATCGCGGTTCTTCTGCACTTTCACCACCCCGTACTTCGGACGGATCATCACATTCTGCGAGTCGCTGAGGAAGATACGGTCGATGCCTCTTACTTCGAGGTCTTTGTTTTTCAGGTGCAGGATCGCGTTGATATTCGAATCGGCGAGAGAGCTGAAACGCAGCACATCGTAATCGAGGTTCCCGGCATTATTGCTGATGTAATTAAATGTTTTTTCCTTGATCAGGATCAGGCGCTTTTCTTCATTCAGCTGCACAAAGCCCTGCTCCACCATCTCTCTCAGCAAACCGATCACCTGGTTCTCCGAAAGGTTCACGGCATTTGCATACGAAGATATCCCGATGGCGGTCGATTTCTGCTGTAAAGACAAGCGTTTCAATACGGATAAGGGATTATAATCCATAATGCCCTGTACCTTTCTGAATTTTTCTTCCTTGTAAAAGTTCTTGGACTCGAAGTTGGCTTCCTGCTGGAAACGTCCCTGGATCATACCTAATTCGATGAAAGGCTTGTCGATCTTCCATTCCACCCGCTCCGGCTCAAAGGTCATGCTGTGATAGGAATCCACGAAAGCGGAGTTACCGATGCCGATCTGCTGGCGGAGCAAGAGAACTTGCTGAGTGAGAAGG
>CALNCF010000425.1 GCA_937875035.1 uncultured Sphingobacteriaceae bacterium
GTTTGGTGGTGTGATTTATTCGGATTCTGCCGACAAGGCAGCACGCTTCATTATGAATTGTAACCAGAAAAAAATTCCGCTGGTGTTCCTGCAGGATGTTACCGGCTTTATGGTCGGTTCCCGTTCAGAACAGGGAGGAATTATCAAGGATGGTGCGAAAATGGTCAATGCTGTGTCTAATTCCGTGGTGCCGAAGTTCACGATTGTGATGGGGAATTCGTATGGCGCGGGTAATTATGCCATGTGCGGGAAGGCGTATGATCCGCGTTTGATCTATGCCTGGCCTACGGCGAAGATCGCGGTGATGGGAGGCTCACAGGCCGCGAAGACCCTGCTGCAGATCCAGGTTTCATCCCTGAAAGCAAAAGGCGAGCTGATCGAACCCGAAGAGGAAAAGAAATTGCTCGATACCATTACCGAACGGTATAACAGCCAGACCACTCCGTATTACGCGGCATCGCGTTTATGGGTAGATGGTATTATTGATCCTGTGGAAACGCGTAAAGTAATATCCATGGGGATTGAAGCCGCTAACCACGCGCCGATAGAAAAGAGATTTAATGTCGGGATCATACAGACCTAACTAAGGAAATATACACCCGTATGTAAAACAAAAAGGGTAGGAAATATTTCCTGCCCTTTTTGTTGATGGCTGTCTTGATGTTAGTTCACCAGCACCTTGGTGGTATAGCGCTTCTGATCGTTGGTAGTGATCATCAGCATATAATGTCCCTGCTGAATATCTTTCCAGGATACGTCCAGTAATTCGCCTTCCTGTTTGCTGTTTACGGAGACTTCCCGCCCCAGCATATCCGTCATCTTAACCGAACGGACATTGCCGGCGTTTTCCAGGTGAATATGTACCAGGTCGTGCGCCGGGTTAGGGTATACATCGCTTGCCTTCAGGCTCGCAGAAGGAGCAGCGTAGATCCCTAATGAAAGCTGCGAAACAGGTTGCATAGCATAAGGTCCGCCGTATGCGCCCATGTCATTGCGCAGGCTTCCCTGCGAAGGGTATAAGGCGCTGCCCGGAGCGCCTGCATCTTCCAGATCCTGGTATATCGCGGAAGTATCTCCCGCGTCGATGGCTGGTGAAAGCGCTGCAAGGGTGTAGCCTGCCGGGTTGAATAAAGGATCCGTATTAATATTGCCTTCCCCGCTCATCTTGGAATTATTCAGATTGTACTTCGCATCAACCTGGCCCGTAACCGACGGACCGTAAGCCTGGGTGTTTCCCCAGAAAATATTGTTCCGGAGCAGGGGCTTTACGCTGAATACCAGCATACCTCCGCCCGTACCGCCACCGTTATTGTTCATCGGACCCCGGGTAGCATTATAGGCAACGGTATTGTTCACTACTTCAACCAAATGGTCGTTCGGTTTATTCCCGGTGATCCAGATGCCCGCCCCTCCGTAGTCTTCTCCACCCCGGTTGTTGATCACCAGGTTGTTATAGAATTTTCCTTTGGAATAATTGAACACGATCGCTCCGCCGTAACGGCCCTCGTTCTCATAGAACACATTGTTAACGATCAAAGGGTTCCCGTCTCCGCAACGGATCCCGCCGCCTCCGGCGCTCGACATGCCCCCTGATTTACCGATGGCTACGTTGTGATGAATAT
>CALNCF010000426.1 GCA_937875035.1 uncultured Sphingobacteriaceae bacterium
ATAATCCTGCCCGGCGCTGAGCTTCAGACTGATCTCCGGCTTACGGATCAGGCGGAATACCGAGCTGGCCTGCCAGGCAAAAGGCACCGGCACATTCGCGAATTCCTGGCGCACATTCAGCACCACGTGGGTAAATGAGTTCAGGCGGCTTTGCAGGTTTGCGAACAGCGATCCCCGGTTCCGTTCCTTAAATCCCCCGTAATCTTCAGTCGTGGCGCCTTCATACATAGCGTCATACCCCGCTTTAAGCGTGGTTTGCGGGCGCAGCAGGTAGCTGATGGTGGTGGTGTTCACCCACATGTCCGAATGACTTTTGGCATCCAGCAGCACGAACAGCATGGACCCGGACCGTATCCGGTTCTGGAAACGGATATACTCCCTGCTGTACCCCAAACGGGTATTCAGCAGCCATTTGGCATTAATGGTATACTGATAGGAAAGACTGTTGCGGAGAGCATGATCTTCCTGCGTCGACACATTGTTCCGGTTGAACATGGGCGAACCTATATTCCGGTCGCTCCACTGGTACAACAGGTGAAGAGACAGCAACGACCTGACAGACGGCTGGTAAAAAAAGCTCTGGCTGAAGCCGTACTGGAGCACCTCGGCATTATTCTGTTTCTGCACCGGGCTGCGGAACTCGGCGCGGTTAATATATTCGAAGTCGTTCTTAGCGCTCAGGTAGCTGAGCACAGTGCGCGATGACCAGCGTTTGCGGCCCACGCTGATCCCCAGCTGACCAGCGTAACGGCCAAAGCTTCCCACACCCTGCCCGAGTGTAATGCCCATGTGCGGGCTGAAATCCGGCCTGGTTTCCAGGCTGATCAGTCCGCCGATGGCTCCGCTTCCGGCTTCTGCCGATAAGCCTCCGTGCCTGATCTGCACCTGGTCGAGTCCCGATACCGGGATCAGGGAGAAATCAACCAGCCCCATCATCGGCGAATTAACCGGGATGCCGTTCCAGTTGACACGTGTCTGCGAGGCATTCGTACCCCGGAAGCTGATGGTAGATGAAGCCCCGGCGCCATAATTCTTCAGGTAGATCGTACTGTAATCGGTCAGCAACTCGCCCAGGTTCCGGTATGAATGCTGCGCCAGGGTTACACTGTCGATCACTTCCAGCTTTTGCAGGTTTTTGCTCCCGCCCTGCCGGGTAATGGCTACTTCGTTGATACGCAGGGTATCCTTGCCCGCCTGGGCCTGTAAAAGACCGGGAACGAAAAGGAATACACATACATATACAACAAATCTCATTTAGCGGAAAACAATGATTTTCAGCAAATGGGAAAAAACAGGATGAATGAAATACAGGTGTGAAGTATTTTATCCAAGCTTTAGTCCCCGAAAGCTACGATATCTGGTTACGCACTGGCAGGTCTTCTGACTTACTCCCTGTATTCCGCCTTCCCGTTTGCACAGTGGCTATGAATGAAATACAGTATGTAGAGCTTACAGCAGCGGGTCTGTTCCGGAATTTCACCGGATTCCCTTTTAATCCCAGGCATGAGCCCGGGAACCATTGCGACACAAAAGTAAGATTTGAATTGAAAAATACAATACAATTTTAAGACAGGCAGCTTCAGCCTTGGCGGAGATGGTAAGTCAGCAATGGACGTACCGACTTATTCACCAGGCTTTCTGCGATACTGCCGTACAGCAGGTGATCCAGCCCTTTGCGCGCATGAGTGCCCATGCACAACATATCAAATCCTTTTTCGCCGTGAAAGGAAGCGATCCCCTCCTTCACTTTGGTATCTTCCTGGATATGCACATCGTAATTCTCCAGCTTCCAGTAAGCAGCAAAGCCATGAATA
>CALNCF010000427.1 GCA_937875035.1 uncultured Sphingobacteriaceae bacterium
GCAATATTCCCAGCGTGCCCGTAAATGAGCGCGTCAACCTCGATAACCCCGACAATGCGAACCTGAATGTGATCGGTGGTTCCATTACGATTCCCGGTGGGTTAAGAGGCATTATCGTTTACCGGAAATCGGACCAGGAATACACGGCCCTCGACCGTATGTGCTCCTACCAGTCGAACAACACCAACGCCATCGTTAATCTCGGTAATTCTGTAAGCATCGGTACCGACAGCACCTGCGGCTCCCGTTTCCAGCTAACAGACGGCAGCCCCGTCGGAGGGCCCGCTTCACAGCCTTTACGCTCTTACAGAACCACATTGGTCGGAAGAGATTTGTACATTAGTAATTAATCACCCGGTTATGGAAGCAGAATTGATCCAGAAAGTCATCAAGGAATCTTCTAAGGAATTATTCAGAAGATACGGCTATCACAAGACCAGCGTTAACGAGATCGCGAAGAAATCGCGCATTGCGAAAGCGACCATCTATAAATACTTTGAGAGCAAGGAGCTTATTCTCAACCAGATCATCATGGAGCATTTATACAACTCCATTCACGACCTTGTAGAGAAGTTTAATCCCAAGATCAGCAAGGAAGAAAAGCTAACCGCGCTGATCCTCAAGACCAGCCGCTTATCCTATACGATCTGTAATGAGTTCATCGGCTGGGAGTTCATCCGCGAGAATGCCAACTCACAGGAATTCCTCAAGCACCTGTCGAATGAGCTGGAACGCCTGCTCATCGACATCTTCCGTACCCTGCCTGATTTCGGGGAGAATTACCGCGACCGCATCGCGTTCCTGGTCAAATCGAGCAAGAGCATCGTGTTTTCTTTCGCATTTACTTCGGTGACAGACAGCGATGTACGTAAAAATTTCATTTCTTTTGAGAAAGAAATCCTTCCTTACCTCATTAAAGCCACTTTAGACTAATATTTCAGAAAATCACAATAATACCGTTTCGGTTTTTGGTTCAAATTCTTTACATTTGAAGAAATGAGCCATATATGACACGAGAAATGTTAGAATTTTCTGCGTCCGTGGAAGAAAAATTCGAATTAGCCGACCTGCCGATCGCATGGTGGTCGGTGATCAGGAGATTGTTATGTGTATTCTGAGATCAGCGGATCAGCGCTACGAAACCCGTGTAGGTCTGATCGCCGAACTTCATAACATATACATAGGCTCCCGGACTTCTTTCATCGCCATCCCATTCAAACTGAGGATCAGTGGATGTAAATAACTGTTTTCCCCAACGGTCGTAGATCGTGATGGAAAACTTATCGGGACAAACTGCGCGCGCGGCGATCTGCGCTTTGAACACATCGTACTCCCCGTCGCCATTCGGCGAAAACGCGGTAGGCACCAGGGGTCTTGTTCCTTCCATGATCGGCTCTACCTTAAAACGGATCTCTTTCATCACCGTATCGTAGCCATCGCACACTTCATTTACGGCATACAGGTTTACACGGTAGAGCTGGTTACTGTTTAGGCTGCAATCGGTAAAGATATTCAGCACGGAGCGTACGGAATCCACATCGTTGCGTTCCTCGAACTCCGCACGAACTCCCGGCCCGTTGTTCAGTATCAAAGAGCCTGCGGAAAGAAATATGCGATCGTTCGGGTCCAGGTCGTAAGCAGCCACCGGCACCGAGAGCGAATACCCGGCCACAATGCTGTATACCGAATCAACCGGCTCGTAAAAAACAGGCAAATGATTATCAGCATCCTGTATCAGGATCTTCATGCGCACGGTGTCGTACTTCTCGTTCATGCACTTGTTATCCCTCACGAGGAAATCAATATAGATACCATCCTTCTGAACATCCGTACAGGAAGGGGTCCAGCATAGCTCATAGATCTTGGAGTTCGGGTTATTGGTAACCGGCGTAAAAGTAGCGCCATGGCTGAAGATGTCGTAATTGACCAGGGCATATTTCAGCCCGATGTTATCACCTGCATCGGGGTCGAAGCCCGTGATGAGGAAGCAATTTGGCTCATTCACCTGTAATACCACTACAGAATCATTCTGGATCACCTTACCCGAAGTAAATATCTGCGGCTGGCTGTTCATCATCGGCGGCAAGGCGATCTTCACTTCTATAGAATCGATCGCAGATTTTGGGCAGGAGTTATCACTGATCACAAAGCCCAGGTATACCGTATCCACGCCAAGGTCTTCGCAAGGCCGCTCCCAGCAAAACTCTGCGTTCACACCCTGGTTACCGACCACAACGGCGTCGGGGGTCATCACAGCGCCAAGCGCCAGGAGGTCGAGGTTTCTCGATTTCATTTCCAGGGTGATCTGGTCGCTTATATCTGTGTCAAAGCCCGAGATCTGGAAGCACAGGTTCTGGTTAGGCTGCACGGTGAATATGTTATTCGCCTTATCCGTTTTTACCGTTGGCGCATTATTCACGGTACTGATATAGTTGAATTTCACCCGCACCGTATCTTCCAGCGAAAACGGGCACCCGTTATCGTAAATAATAATGTCGATGAATGAGCCTCTGCCCGTATCGATCGGGCAGGTCGGGGTCCAGCAGAATTCCGTAGAGATGGTCTTGAAACCTGCCACATTGGTAGGCGTAAACTTGGCTCCCTGGCTAAAGATGAAATTCATGCCTGCTGTATCTACCCTGAACCTGATGGTTTCGGAAGCGTTGTCGTCGGTACCAGTAATATTGAAACAGTTCGGCTGTCCTACCCTTACATCCAGCACATTGTCCGTAAGGTCCGTGTGAACTTCGGGACGGAAGCGCGGCGGACAAACAATCACTTCGAGCTGAAGCTCACGCCTGATCTCCCCGATCTTTACCCCTCCGCGAAATTCTTCGCAAAGCACGGAGATCACATATACACCGATCTGCTGCGGGGTGATCGTCAGCACCGCCTTGTCTGCCTGCACCTGCAGATCCGGGTTGCCATCCATTACATTGCTTATGCCATAACCCGGCATCCAGGTAACATTGGTATAGGGCCCGGCAAAGGTATTCCCACCCGGGTTTCCAGGGCTTGTAAAGCCTCCGGCCAAAGGCGGGATCAGGCTGTATCTTAATTCATCACCATCGATATCCACGGTTTTGAAGTCGTAATAGAAAGGCTCGCCCACACACAGGTAATTCAGCGGGTCGCGTGTAAATTCAGGACTGTTGTTATAAAAGAAATCGCCACCACCCGGGTAAGGCGAAGGCAATTCCATATAGAAAGCCATACCCTCACCGTCTGGGTCCACAATATTCTTGATGATCTCGTTCCGGCAGCAGCGCTCCCAGCTTAAATAGTAGCCGGCTGTATTGTTAAAGGTACCCGGAGGCATATTAAACTGCGCCGTATAAATTCCCGTTTCCACGCAACGCAACTCCGGGTTAATGCAGAAAGTATTAAAGGTGATCTGGTAGGTACTTCTCAGCGGCATATTCACCACTGTTTTACGTGCGTTCGTTACCTTATCGTAAATACCTACCCGGATCGTTCCATCGAAATTGGCGCCGCTACCACCGCAGTCGCGGTACATCTTCATCTTCAACTCATAGGTATCTCCTGAAATATGGCGGTAGCTGAAATCACCGCCCACAATATGGAAAGCAAACGACGGCCATGAAATACCGATGAACAAAAAAATAAGTAAGAGCTGACGCTTCATCTTTAATGTTTTATGCGGGTAATTCTTAGCGGATAATCGTGATGGTACCAGATTGATTATACTGGTTATATTTCATCACATAGAAATATACACCGGCCGGGTATTCATCTCCTGTCCACTTAAAAGCTGGGTCGCCTGATTCGTAAACCCGCTTACCCCAACGGTTAAATATACTGATATTAAAATTCTTAACACAAAAATGATCTTCAGGTTCCAAAATCTTAAAATACTCATTCCGGCCATCGCCATTCGGACTGAAGACATTGGGCATAACCGGCTCCAGTACCA
>CALNCF010000428.1 GCA_937875035.1 uncultured Sphingobacteriaceae bacterium
GTGCGGAAGCGACAGCCGAAGCGATCGACCAGGATGGTTATTTCCATACCGGCGATATCGGCACCTTCCAGGAAGACGGCTTCCTGAAGATCACCGATCGTAAGAAAGAGATCTTTAAAACGGCAGGGGGTAAATACATTTCACCGCAGCTTCTCGAGAACAAATTCAAAGAGTCGAAGTTTATTGAACAGATCCTGGTGATCGGTGAGAACCAGCGTTTCCCTTCTGCCTTTATCGTGCCTGCATTCGCTTACCTGAAAGACTGGTGCGAGCTGAAAGGGATCACATATACCACCAACGAAGAGATGATCAGGAACCCGAGGGTGATCGAGCGTATCCAGCGTGAGATGGATGAGTATAACAAGGGCTTTGGCCATTGGGAACAGCTGAAAAAATTTGAGCTGCTTCCAAGGGAGTTCTCTATCGACGAAGGAGAGATGACTCCTAAGTTAAGCCTGAAACGGAAGGTGATCCTCGAAAAATACAAATCGCTGGTCGACAAGATCTACCAGTATTAACATACGGAACTAATAGTATAACTCAATCATCCACAGAAATGAGTACAAAAATTAATAAAGTAGCAGTCCTTGGGTCGGGAGTAATGGGTTCGCGCATTGCCTGTCATTTTGCGAACATCGGCGCGGAAGTCCTTTTACTCGACATTGTTCCCCGGGAGCTGAATGAAGCAGAGCAAAAGAAGGGGCTGAGCGTTTCCGACAAAAGTTTCCGGAACCGTATTGTGAACGACGCGCTGCAAAGCACTCTTAAAGGGAATCCTTCTTCCATCTATAAGAAATCATTTGCGAACAGGATCAGCACCGGAAACTTTGACGATAACATGCAGGACATTGCACACTGCGACTGGGTGATCGAAGTGGTTGTTGAGAACCTCGACATTAAACGTAAGGTTTTTGAGCAGGTTGAAAAATACCGCAAGCCGGGAACCCTTATCACCTCCAATACCTCGGGCATCCCGATCCACCTGATGACCGAAGGCCGGTCTGAAGACTTTAAAAAACATTTCTGCGGCACCCATTTTTTCAATCCGCCAAGATACCTCCGCTTACTCGAAATTATTCCTACGCCTCATACAAATCAGTCCGTGATCGATTTCCTGATGTATTACGGCGATCGCTTCCTGGGCAAGACCACCGTATTGTGTAAGGATACGCCTGCCTTTATCGCGAACCGTATCGGGGTGTACTCGATCATGTCCTTATTCCACCTGGTAGAAAAGATGGACCTCACGATCGATGAGGTGGATCGCTTTACCGGTCCGGTGCTGGGCCGCCCTAAATCGGCGACTTTCCGTACGACCGATGTGGTCGGGCTGGATACCCTCATCAAGGTGGCGAAGGGGTTATATGAGAACGCGCCTCATGATAAGGCCCGCGATATGTACATCCTGCCGGGCTTCATTGCGAAGATGGAAGAGAATCAATGGCTGGGTGATAAGACGAAGCAAGGCTTTTATAAGAAAGTAAAAACAGATAAGGGATCGGAAATCCTTTCCCTGGATCTGAAGACAATGGAGTACGGACCTAAGCAGAAAGTAAAGTCTGCTACCATGGATGCCCTGAAGCAGATCGATGATCTGAAGGAACGCATCCGTGCGTTCTCCAAAGCCAGGGATAAGGTTGGAGATTTCTTCCGTGCGACCTTCTACGGTTTGTTCGAATATTGCTCCGACCGTATTCCTGAGATATCAGATGAAACATATCGTATGGACGACGCGCTCCGTGCCGGCTTCGGCTGGGAAACCGGTCCTTTCGAAACCTGGGATATCCTGGGAGTGGAAGAAACGGTGAAAGCCATGGAAGCCGCAGGCCACAAGCCCGCGCAATGGGTGTACGATATGCTGGCTGCGGGTAACGCTTCGTTTTACCGCATCGAGAACGGCATTAAGAAATTCTATGACATCGCGTCTAAGTCTTACCGGGTGATCCCGGGCTCGGAATCGTTCATCATCCTGGATCATATCCGCGAAAATAAAACCCTGTGGAAGAATGCAGGCGTAACTATTACCGATATCGGTGACGGGATCCTGAACTGTGAGTTCCATACAAAGATGAATTCGATCGGGGGGGAAGTGCTGCAAGGCATTAACAAAGCGATCGACCTGGCCGAAAAGGATTACCGCGGACTGGTGATCGGGAATGATGGCGCGAATTTCTCGGCGGGAGCCAATATCGGGATGATCTTTATGATGGCCGTGGAGCAGGAATACGATGAGGTCGACTTCGCGATCCGCCAGTTCCAGAAAACCATGATG
>CALNCF010000429.1 GCA_937875035.1 uncultured Sphingobacteriaceae bacterium
ATTGCCCACACCATTCTTAGGCGTGAGCACAAAATAACGGGAATGATCGTATTCGGCTTCGTTACCCGACTGGGCAAAGTCCAGCCCGTTATAATAACGCCTGTACAGCTTGGCCGATTTCTTCGTCCCGCTTTTGTCGTACACCGTGATCTCGCAGATCAGGTTACCCGGATAAAGCACTGAATCCTGCTGGCTCGGGCGAAGCTTGACCAGGGATTCGAACTGGATATCCTCGTAGAATTTCAGGTACTGGCGCAGGAAATCGCCATTTACGCCTTTTGCCTCATCTCCCGCATCGTTCTTTAAAGTGATCGTTTGCTGATCCTGGATCTTGAGGGTGAAGGAATTTTTAGGCTGTCCGGGATATTCTACCTTAATAATATCGATCAATGCCGGGTGGAAACGGAACACCTCCCGGTCTTTCCATACATCCTCAATAGTGGCAAAACGTGTGCTCAGGTAACCTTCAAAACCCGGGATATGGGTAACGAATGCTTCGTCGGCGCCCTCCAGCAACATAAAGGTTCCCAGCCCATCCTGGGTAGGCCCGCCCACATAAAAGGTCTTTTGCCTGCTGTTGTTCTTATATACCTCGACCTTGGTCGCGCTCGTCGCTATCTCGTTCATGATCCGCTGGCGCATCGGCTTATTCACCGGGCTCTTCACCTCTACCCTTTTCAAGGTAGAAAGCAGGGTTTCGATCATATCCGGGCGCGCCTGGAAATTCGTGTTGACTGTCCAGGTTTTATTAGCCTGCTTTTCCAGCAGGACCGATTTCCCGGTTTTATCCGCAATAAAAATCCTGGTGAGCGAAGCCGTGTCCTCTACCGAAAACGATTTCAGGTTCCGGGCAATGGTGCTTTCTCCTTTGCGTGTAGCGAGGTAATAGGCTGCGGCTAACAACACCGCCAGTATGATCAGGTACAGGTATATTCTCTTCATAGTTATTTAGCAAATTTTCGTTTCCTTATTGAATATAATATCACCCCGAACGCCACGACCAGGAACATCGGCACCAGCATATTGATCGTCTGCCATTTCACCTTCTCAGCTTTGGCCCTGGCCTTGTCGAGCATACGCAGCTTCACATCCTTGGAACGTGCGCTGATCAGGTTTCCGTCGTCTGCGAGGAAATCGATACAGTTCTGAATAAATGTTTTATTTCCGAAGGTCGTCTTGGTAAAGCGGTCGTAGCCCAATGGCATGATTGTACTGTCTCTCGGCGAGATCTGGTTCTTGATCATATCACCATCGCTGACAATGATCATGCGGGTCGGCTTGCTTTCCTCGAGAAATTTCACACTGTCGTTCTGCGGCACAAGCCTGTTCTTAAACACCGAAGTAAAGGAACCTTCCAGCAACAGGGCCGCGGTAACATTCTTCTTATTGAATTGCTCCGGGTTAGGCTCAATACCCAGCAATTGCAGGGATACCCGCACCGGGGCGCTCAGCAGCTTGGCATATTTCGATGATTGCAGAAGCGGGGTTTTCTTTATTCCCTTTACAGCGATCGTATCGATGCTGTTCACAAATTCGCTGCGTATGCCATCCAGGTTTTTCACAACCGGGTGGGTGGAAGTCGGGATAAAGATCGGGTAGAATAACCAGGGCAGCATCTGCGTTTGCGGCTGCCCGCCGATGTTACCCGCCATAATGGGGATCGGGGCGCACTGCATATCCTGTATGAGGTCGTTATTGATCCGGGCTCCGTAAGTAAACAATTGGTCCTCCAGGTTCAGGTTATAGTTAGAGGTCATCATGGTGCCGGCACGACCCACAGTATCCATATCGATATCCAGGTTTTCCACCAGCCACAGCACACGGCCTCCGTTCATAATATACTGGTCGATGTTAAATTTCTCCCCTTCGTTAAAAGGCTGGCGGGGCTTGGCCACCACGATCATCTTGTATTTCAGCAGGTCTTCCGGACCGGTTGCGCGCAGGTTCACCTGGTCAACCGCGTAGTACTGATCCAGGGCATGGATAATGTCGTTGGTCTGGAAGGTATCCAGCTCTCCGTGCCCATGGATGTAAGCGATCTCCGGGCGATGGGTCAGGGTTACCTTTTTAATATTGTTCACCAGCTGGTACTCCAGGTTCTGAACCGAGTTGTTCAGGATCTCTTCCGGCGGCAGGCCGATCTGGCTTTGCAGCAGGGATACTGGAACCTGGCGGCCACGGTAGGTCATGATCGCTCCGGGAACGATCACCTGCTGACGTTCTCCCTTATCATCCTTTACCTGCAGGTTGATCGGGGTAACTCCCTGCTTGATGAGCTGCGACAGGATCTCTCCTCTCACTTTCGGGTCAGGGTCTGCATTCGGATCGATAAATTCATATTCCAGGTTACTTCCCGCGTATGCCTTCAGCTCATCCAGCGTTTCACGGGTAGACGTGCTCAGGCGCTTAAAGCCCGAAGGGAATTCACCCGACAGGTATACGCGTACAAATACCACATCTTCCAGATCACGCATCAGCTCCTTGCTCGACGGGGAAAGGGTGTACCGCTTCTCCTTGGTAAAGTCGATCCGGAAAAAGACGAACGATGCGATAAAGTTGATCACCACGATGATGATCATCAGTATGCCCAGTTCGAGATAGGCCTGGCGTTTATATCCTCTTTTATTAGTCATTGATTGAAAAAGCTCTTTAAATTATAATTACCACTTTCTGCTTTCCAGCACCGTCTTCGTCATCAGCACGAACAGACTGATAAAGCTCAGGAAGTACAATACGTCCCGCGAATCCATTACCCCGCGGCTGATCGACTTGTAATGATCATTGATCCCCAAGCCCGCGATCAGTGTATCTACTTTGCCGAACAGGGCCAGCGCGCTGAACGAATCGAAGCCTGCGAAACAGATAAAGCTGATGAACACCGCGATGATGAACGCAACGATCTGGTTATCGCTGATCGCTGAAGCGAACAGGCCCACTGCCACAAAGCATCCGCCCAGCAAGAGCAAACCAATGTACGAGCCGAGCACCGCTCCTCCGTCAATATTACCTTTTACACTTCCCAGCTGGTAGATCGAATAATAATAGATAATGGTAGGAAGAATGGAGAACAGCACGAGCACAAGCCCGGCGAAATACTTTCCTAAAATGATCTGCAGATCTGTAATAGGGCGCGTGACCAATAGCTCGATGGTTCCCGATCTTTTTTCCTCGGAAAAGGAGCGCATGGTAATGGCCGGGATCAGGAACATGAACACCCAGGGCGCAATGTTAAAGAGGCTGTCGAGGGTCGCGAAACCATAATCGATAATGCTGGTATCCGGGAAGATCCATACGAAGAGCCCCACCACCAGCAGGAAGACCGCGATCGTAATGTATGCGATCAGGGAACTTAAAAAGGAAGATAATTCTTTTCGGAATATGGTTAGCACAAATAGGTTTGTTTGTAGTTTATAAATTACGCTTTGTTGATCGGTATATCACCGCTTAGTTTTTTGTCAGCTGGCGGAACACATCTTCCAGGCTCTGCTCTTCTTTCTGCGTGCTCAGCATCACCAGGTTATTCTTCACGGCATATTCAAAAATATTGGCGCGGGTATCAATGCCTGCGCTGGTAGCCAGCAGCCATACGTTCTCGCTAACGCGCGTCGCTTCTTTCACCCCCTGGATACTTTCCAGCTGGTTCTTATGCGCCGGCTTATCGAATTCCACACGATAAACGATCTCGCCGGAAGTGCGCGCCTGTAAATTCTTCGTATCATCATTCGCCACGATCCTGCCTTTGTTAATGATCACCACACGGTCGCAGATCGCCTCTACTTCCTGCATAATATGCGTGGAAAGGATCACGGTCTTCTCCCTGCCTAATTCCCGGATCAGCTTACGGATCTCGGAAAGCTGGTTCGGATCAAGGCCCGAGGTCGGCTCATCCAGGATCAGCACCTTCGGATCATGCAGCATCGCCTGGGCAAGGCCCACACGCTGCCGGTATCCTTTGGAAAGCTGCCCGATCTTCTTATGCTGCTCGCGGTCAAGTCCTGTCATTCCGATCATCTCCCTGATCCGCTTATCCTTTTGCTGCAAATGATGAAGACCGGCAATAAATCCCAGGTATTCCTTCACATACATATCCAGGTATAAGGGGTTATGTTCGGGTAAATAGCCAATGTTCCGGCGTACGTCCATCGACTGCGTTTCCACATCAAAACCGCAAACCGAAGCCTTACCGGAAGTCTGGGGGATAAAACAGGTCACCATTTTCATCGTGGTCGATTTCCCGGCACCATTCGGGCCCAGGAATCCAAGTATTTTCCCCGGTTCGGCCTCAAATGAAATCCCGTCGACCGCATGCTGCGATCCGTATATTTTAGTAAGCTGCTCTACTTTTACCGACACTTCTTTTTTATCTAATTGATTAACAGAAAATTGATCTTATTACTCGTGCGAATACGGGTGGGTATGATCTTTCGATGAAGTTACCCAAAAACCGGCAACCCGGAGATCAGGTTGGCGAATTTAATAATCTTTTCAAACCATCAAAAGAACGCCGATAAAATTCTCAAATTGTGTAATTCAATTATCTTTGCCGCATATGAGCACGAATAAAGAAGATCTATTCAAGAATGTTATTTCACATGCCAAAGAATATGGGTTCGTTTTCCCATCCAGTGAAATATACGACGGACTGAGCGCTGTATACGATTACGGGCAGCTGGGCGCAGAGCTGAAGAACAACATCAAAACCTACTGGTGGAAAGCGATGGTGCAGATGAATGAGAACATTGTAGGCATCGACTCGGCCATCTTTATGCACCCGAAGATCTGGAAAGCCTCTGGTCACGTAGACGGGTTCAACGACCCGATGATCGACAATAAGGATTCCAAGAAAAGATACCGTGCCGACAACCTGCTGGAAGACCGCATCACGAAATACGAACGCGATGGCAAGACCGATAAAGCGAAACAGCTCGAAGCCGACCTCGAAAGCTGCCTGAAGAACGACGACCTGGCCGGCCTCAGGCAACTGATCATCGATCATGAGATCGTATGCCCGGTTTCGGGTACACGCAACTGGACCGATGTGCGCCAGTTCAACCTGATGTTCAGCACCCAGTTCGGTTCCATTGCCGAAGACGCCGAAGCGGTTTACCTCCGCCCGGAAACCGCGCAGGGTATTTTCGTGAACTTCCTGAACGTACAGAAATCCGGCCGGATGAAAATTCCGTTCGGGATCGCGCAGATCGGGAAAGCCTTCCGTAATGAAGTGATCGCGCGCCAGTTCATCATGCGCATGCGCGAGTTCGAACAGATGGAGATGCAATTCTTCGTTCGCCCGGGCACCGAGATGGAATGGTACCAGCACTGGAAAGAGGCCCGCCTGAAATGGCACCTGGCACTGGGCACAGACCCATCCAAATACCGCTACCACGATCACGCGAAGCTGGCGCATTATGCCAACGCTGCCGTAGATATTGAATTTGAGTTCCCGTTCGGGTTCAAAGAAGTTGAAGGGATCCATTCCCGTACCGACTTCGACCTGAAGCAGCACCAGGAATACTCAGGGAAGAAGCTCCAGTTCTTCGACCCGGAGATCAACCAGAATTATGTACCCTACGTGATCGAAACCTCGATCGGCCTCGACCGCATGTTCCTTCTCACCCTGTGCAATGCCTACCAGGAAGAAGACCTGAGCGAAGGCGACAAAACCGATTCGCGTACCGTATTGAAGCTGCACCCGAGCCTGGCCCCGGTAAAAGCGGCTGTGCTTCCGTTAACGAAGAAAGACGGTCTGCCGGAAAAAGCCCGGGAGATCATGAACATGATGAAGCTCGACTTCAATATGCAGTACGATGAGAAAGACGCCATCGGTAAGCGTTACCGCAGGCAGGATGCGATCGGTACACCGTTCTGTATCACCGTCGATTACGAATCGCTGGAGAATAACACGGTAACGATCCGCCACCGTGATTCCATGCAACAGGAACGGGTTTCCGTCGATCAGCTCGAACGCATCATCGGCGACCTCGTCAGCTGGAAAAATCTTTTATCATAACCATTTCTGAAACCCCGGCAAGCCGGGGTTTTTCATGAAAGGACTTTCCGGCAGCATCCACATTTCTTATCTTTAAGAAACGATCCTATGAAAAGCTATTCCAAAGCCCTCCTCCTGCTCCTCTTCTGTTGCTGCTGCACCCTTGCCCAGGCCCAGCGCCTGAAAGAGCTCGGCATTAAGACCGGCATCGCGACCTCTTACCTGAAAATGGATACCAGCAATTCGGGCATCACGGTGAAGACCCAGAACTACGGAGGGTTCTATATGCAGCTCTTCGGGGATGTGTTGCAGGAAGGGGCGTTCAGCATCACCGCATCCGCAGGGTTTTATGAGAAGGGGGGAATGGAGAACAAGGAGATCAAAAACAACGCAGGCCGGGTGATCGGGATCAGCAGGATCTTTTACCCTTTCCGCTATGTCAACCTGACCGCCGAAGGAAAGCTCAAAGCCAATATAGGCGCCGCCCATCTTTTTCCTTATGCCATCTTCGGACCGCGCCTCGACTTCCTTGTTTCATCACCGGGGAATCTCAATTACATGATCCATACCAAGGAGATCGGGGCAAACCTCGGCGTAGGCTTCGATTACGATTTCCCGAAGATCTCCGTGCTGTTCGAAGCGAAAAAGCTATACACCCTCGGGGCCAGCCTGAGCTCGCGGGAAGGCACCACGATCAAAGACAACACCTACGTGATCTCCATCGGGCTGAAATACCTCATCAAACCCAGATATACCATAACGAACAAGGGATAAACCGTGATGGCTTATCCCTTGCTTAGTATTATTAATTATGGTTGATTAGTTCTTCCATGGAAGGAAGGAATGGTTCTTACCCAGCTCGATCATCTGTCCGGCAAAATCCGCAGGATATTCGATCTTCACATCCACGATCTCCGTTCCCTTCATCACCGGTACCAGCTTAGGCTGGATGAAGCCCTTATACGGAGCTACGTTCAGCTTGTTATAACGTTCCAGCACCTCGGCATGTAATTTATGATCTACCTTCACACCATATGTTTCCACCAGGGCACGGGCCGCTTCATAATCACCTTCCGATTTGATCCGCTGGATCTCTTTCAGCAGCTCGCCGAAGAGCTCGCGCAAACGCTCATAGTCGTTGATCCTGATATAGGTCTTTCCATCGCGCACCACCTTTTCCACCACGTTGGCCTCTTTACCTTTTTCAAATACCCATGAAGCATTCAGCTGGCGGTTTCTCATGTGAGCCTCTTCGAGGTTATCGCCCAGCTTCAGGCGTGAGAGCTGCGTCATCAAACCGTTCAGCATATAGCCGTCGTACTCAGCCTTACCAACTTCCAGCGACGGCATCACACCGATCTCTACCAGCTTCTGATCCATCACATAATACAGGGCTACCAGGTCGGCACGCGCTTCTTCCAGGCAGCTCGCATAGGTTTTCAGGGTTACATCCGGAGTCGCAATTCCCGGGTTGATCTTACCCGAAGCATGCCCGATCACTTCGTGCATATCCGTATGCAGATCGCCGGCGATGCTGCCATACAATTTCCCTCTTTCCAGCACTTCGTTACTGTACGCGAACTCTTTCGCTACCGGGCTTTTTGCAGACACTTCATTGTACGCGTGAACAATATTTCCGAGTGAAACTGATTTCGATCCGAACTCTTCACGCACCCAGTTTGCGTTCGGCAGGTTGATACCGATCGGTGTGGAAGGAGCCGCGTCGCCACTTTCCGCCACTACGGTGATCACCTTCGCGGTGATGCCCTTCACTTCTTTTTTCTTGTGTTCCGGGAGGATCGGGGAATGATCCTCGAACCATTGCGCTTCCTGCGCGATCGCGTCGATACGTTTCGTTGCTTCCATATCCTTAATAGAAACTACCGATTCGAAGCTCGCACGCTTACCGATCGCATCATTGTAGACCTCGATAAATCCGTTCACCACATCAATGCGGGAATCCACATCCTGTACCCAGGCAATGTTATATTCATCCCAGTCGGTCAGGTCGCCCGACTTGTAATATTTAACCAGCTTATCCAGGGCTTCCTTCTGCTTATCGTTCTCGGCTACGGTGCTCGCTTTTTCCAGCCAGAATACGATCTTTTCGATGGCAGCCGAATACATACCTCCTACTTTCCAGGTCTTCTCCACCAATTGCCCGTTCTCTTTCACCAGCTTGGAGTTCAAGCCGTATGAAGGAGGACGCGGGTCGTTCACTTTTGCCATACGGGTGTAGAAATCCTCTACCTCTTCCTGCGTAACACCCTCGTAAAAATTATTGGCCGAACCCTTTACGTTGTCGATGCCCGCTTCCAGGTTTACCGATTTCGCGTCTACCTTCGGATCGAAGAGGATCGGCGTAAGCCATGCTACAAACTGGTCGATGCTCTGTCCTTTTTCCAAAGGCATTTTGCTCACATCCGATTTGGATACCAGCTCTTTCAGGTACACC
>CALNCF010000430.1 GCA_937875035.1 uncultured Sphingobacteriaceae bacterium
CGTAAAAGGCTCATCGTAGCCCAGGTAATCAAGCACGCTCGGCATAATGTCTGTCTGCTGCACCAGCTCTTCCCTTCTGCCTTTCAGGTGATCGGTACTCGGCTCATAAAAGATGATCGGTACCTTATAATAACCCGGGTAGGAATTATACAAGGGATCATCTGATGCCGAGGTATGATCCGCCGTGATCACAAAGACGGTGTTGTAGAACCACCTTGTTTTCGACGCTTTTTCAAAGAATTTTTTCAGGGCCTGGTCCGTATACCGGAAGGTCTTCAGCATTGGAGTCTCCGCATCGTCAAAAGCGTGCGCGTATTCTTTGGGAAGCGAATACGGATGATGCGACGACAGGGAAAAGATCCCCGCGAAAAACGGCTTCGGCGCGGATGACAGCTCCGAGCAGAAATACTGGAAATAAGGCTCATCGTAAATCCCCCAGTTGCCATCGTAATCGGCCCGGTTAGGGTATTCATTCATCCCGAAATATTTATCAACCCCTGCTTTGCGCGCAAAGGCATCGAAGTTCATTGTACCGTTCAGTCCGCCATGGTAGAACGCCGTGTAATACCCTTTCTCTTTCAGTATCTTCGGAAGCGCCCGTAGCTCATTATCCTGGTACACCGAATTGGAAAAGGTTTCATCCATCAGCGATGGCAGGCTTGCCATAATGCTCGGCAAAGCTTCATTCGATTTCTTACCATTGGCATAGGAATTACTGAATACCAGCCCCTGCGACACCAGGCTGTCGAGGAAAGGCGCATAGCTTTTCTTCCCGCTCAGTGAGCCGATCCATTCGCTCGAAAAGCTTTCGAGGATGATCACCACCACATTCTTTTTCTGGAACTCATAAGACCCTTTGTAATTACGCCGGATGGAAAAAAGTGAATCCGCTTCTGCCGGGGCAAAATACGCAGGGTTTGTTAAGGTTTTCTTACCTAAACTTTGGAAAATGGTAAAGGGAGTGTTAAGAACAAGCGCCGCGTTTCTCGGGCTTCCGTAATAAGACGCCGTGATCATCTGGATGGGCTTGGTCTGCAATCCCCCCCGCATAGCCATGATCACCATACCCAGCAAAAGCACGCTTACGATCGTTTTGATTGCGTAGAATTTCTTGAATTCGGTATTGCTGCGGCTCATCCGGCGATAGGATAGCCACATAAAAGCAACGAGCGGGACCAGGATCAGCAGCAGGTACCAGTACGATTTCAGGTACTCCGGCAGCATCTTCATCACATCGTTCTCCCCGGAAAAAAGCTCGAACGTGGTGCGTTTCTTCTGGAACTTATAATATTCGATGTCGATCAGGTTCAGGAAGATCCCGATCGTATTCGGAACAATATAAAACCATTGCTGCCAGATCTTTAGCCGGCGGCTTCCGGGGAAAAACTGCTCAAAAACCGACAGGAGTATAAATACGCTGTTGATGTACATCAGCGCGGAAATATCGAAGCGCAGGCCATGGAGCAGCGCAATACTGATCTCGTCGGTGCCGCTTTCCTTAAAGCCCTGCCAGTTGAAAGCCAGGAAAAGCAGGCGGCACAGCGTATATATCAGCAAGACTACAGATAATCTTTTGAGCAATAATCGGATATGAAAAAATCGGTAAGTCATACGGTAAGGTAGACAAAGTTGGAAAAAATTTGATTTCTGCGGAACGAATCGGGTTTTAATTTTTTATTCATATTAATTTGATATTCAGAAAATGTGCTATTTTTGTGCCACTAAGAACTTAAGTGGATCGATTTGAGTTGATTGCAACCACGTAAAAAAAAGTGCTAAAGCCGACTTCTTTTTACCCCCAGTCAAGCCTATTTCCTATTCCACCACATTGTATTACTGGAATTAATTATTTAAAACTATGTCTTATTTATTTACATCAGAGTCTGTATCTGAAGGGCACCCGGATAAAGTTGCTGACCAGATCTCAGATGCGTTAATTGATAACTTCCTGGCCTTCGACCCCGATTCGAAAGTGGCCTGCGAAACATTGGTAACCACCGGACAGGTCGTATTGGCCGGAGAAGTAAAATCGAAGACCTACCTGGATGTACAGGCTATTGCCCGTGAGGTGATCCGTAAGATCGGGTACACCAAATCCGAATATATGTTCGAGGCTAATTCCTGCGGTATTCTTTCTGCCATTCACGAGCAGAGCGCGGATATTAACCAGGGTGTGGAACGTAAGAAAAAAGAAGACCAGGGTGCGGGCGACCAGGGTATGATGTTCGGTTATGCAACCAACGAAACCCCTGATTATATGCCGCTGGCGCTGAACCTGGCACACAGTCTGCTGATCGAGCTGGCTGCCATCCGTCGCGAAAACAAGGACATCAAATACCTTCGTCCCGATGCGAAATCTCAGGTAACCCTCGAGTATGATGATAACAACCGCCCGGTTCGTATCGACACGATCGTGATCTCTACCCAGCACGACGATTTCGATTCAGAAAAGAAGATGCTCGACAAGATCAAGACCGATATTATCAAGGTGCTGATCCCGCGAGTGATGAAGAAATATCCTAAGTACAAATCATTATTTAACGATAAGATCAAGTACCACATCAACCCTACCGGCAAGTTCGTGATCGGCGGTCCGCATGGCGATACAGGCTTAACAGGAAGAAAGATCATTGTAGATACATACGGCGGCAAGGGCGCGCACGGTGGTGGTGCTTTCTCCGGTAAGGATCCATCCAAAGTAGACCGTTCCGCAGCGTACGCAACCCGTCATATTGCAAAGAATATGGTAGCCGCAGGCTTATGCGACGAGGTGCTGGTACAGGTTTCTTACGCGATCGGCGTTGCGAAACCGATGGGCATTTACATCAATACCTATGGCACAGCAAAAGTAAAGATGAGCGACGGCGACATCGCCAGGAAGATCGAGAAGATCTTTGATCTGCGCCCGTACGCGATCGAGCAACGGTTAAAGCTTCGTAACCCGATCTATGCAGAAACCGCTGCATATGGTCACATGGGAAGAAAGAACGAGATCGTTACCAAGGAATTCAGAACCCCAGACGGGAAGAGCAAGAAGGTGAAAGTGGAACTGTTTACCTGGGAGAAGCTCGACTTCGTGGATAAAGTGAAGAAAGAATTCAAACTGAAATAATTATTCAGGAACAGATACCGGAAAGGCCGCAGCTACAGCGGCCTTTTTTTATGGGCGATGCCCGGGGCCGATCCTTATTCCCGGCGGCATCTCACGCTAAATGCTATTTTTTATATCTTTATTTTTCCAATTGAAGATCATCATGAAAAAAATTCTTATCGCCATCCTGCTTTTCAGCGCAGGATCTGTGGCTGCTCAAGACAAGCTTGCGCCGGAAACATTATGGAAGTTCGGGCGCGTATCGGAGCCTAAGGTTTCTCCCGACGGAAAGACCGTGGTATATGCCGTGACCCGTTACGATGTAAACGAGAACAAGGGTAATACCGACCTGTACTCGGTTCCTGTTGATGGCGGAGCCGTGAAGCAGCTCACCAGCTCCAAAGCCTCTGAATTCAGCGCGCGCTGGAGACCCGACGGAAAAAAGATCGCATACATTTCTACTGAAGGTGGTTCACCGCAGGTATGGGAAATGAAGCCCGACGGAAGCGAGAAGAAACAGATCACCCATTACGAAGACGGCGTTTCCAACTTCAACTATTCTCCGAAAGGAACCCATGTATATTTTACACAGGATGTGCAGGTAGATAAAACCCTGGCCGACCGTTACCCGGATCTTCCGAAAGCCAATGCCAAAGAATACGATGGCCTGATGATGCGCCATTGGACGAGCTGGGAAGACGGCGCGTACAGCCACATTTTTGTGGCCAGCTATACCGACGGAACCATCGGTACACCGAAAGACCGGGCGAAGCTTTTGATGCGCCTATGATGCCATTTGGCGGCGAGGAACAGTTAAGCTGGAGCGCTGATGGAAAGACCATTGCCTATACCTGTAAAAAATTAAGCGGAACAGCGTATGCGACCAGCACCAATTCCGACATCTACCTGTATCATATCGAAACCTCGAAAACCGAAAACATTACGGAAGGCATGAATGGCTATGATGTAGAACCCAGCTTTTCTCCTGACGGTAAATCTATTGCCTGGCTGAGCATGGAGCGCGAAGGCTTTGAGGCAGACCGTAACCGCATCTTCATCTACGATCTCGGTACCAGAACCAAAAAGGAGATTACACAGAACTTTGACCAGAGCGCTGATAACCTTGTATGGTCAAAAGATGCGAAGACTCTTTACTTCGGAAGCGCAGTGAATGCTACTCATCAGCTATACGCGTATCATTTCAACACGAAGAAAGATGCCATCCGTAAGATCACCGACGGAACATTCGATTACGGATCGATGGATCTCGCCAACGATGCGAAACAGCCGAAGCTGATCTGCACGCGCACGAGTATGAGCAGCCCTGCGGAAATTTACAGGGTAGACGCCGCTTCCGGAACTGCGACACAGATCACCTTTACGAACAAAGAATTATTAAGTACGCTGAAGATGGGAAATGTAGAGAAGCGTATGATCGAAACAACCGATAAAAAACAAATGCTGGCCTGGGTGATCTACCCACCGGATTTCGACAAATCAAAAAAATACCCGACCCTTTTATACTGCCAGGGCGGTCCGCAGAGCGTAATCAGCCAAAGCTTTTCTTACCGCTGGAATTTTCAGCTTATGGCCGCTATGGGTTATATCGTTGTAGCTCCTAACCGCAGGGGCTTACCAAGCTTCGGACAGAAATGGAACGACGATATCAGTGGCGACTGGGGAGGACAGGCCATGAACGATTATCTTTCGGCCATTGACGATGTGAGCAAAGAACCTTATGTAGACAAGGATCGCAGAGGGGCTGTAGGCGCCAGCTACGGCGGCTATTCGGTGTATTGGCTGGCGGGCCATCATAACGGACGGTTCAAGTCATTCATCGCGCATTGCGGTGTGTTCGACCTGGAAAGCATGTATGGCAGCACCGAAGAGATCTTCTTCGCGAACCACGACCTGGAAGGCCCGTACTGGAAGAAGCCTCAGCCAAAATCGTACGAGCGTTTCTCTCCGCATAAGTTTGTACAGAACTGGGATGCGCCGATCCTTGTTATTCATAACGAAAAAGATTTCCGTGTACCGCTGGGCCAGGGACTGGAAGCGTTCAGCGCGGCGCAGCTGCGTGGCATCAAAAGCCGGTTCCTCTATTTTTCGGATGAGGGCCATTGGGTAACCAAACCTCAGAACAGTATCTTATGGCAACGCGAATTTTTCCGCTGGCTGACAGAAACGCTGAACTGATCTTAACTGGTATCACATAAAAAAAGCCCCGGAATGTTCCGGGGCTTTTTACTTAGAAGCTGATCTTATAATCGAGCTTGAACACCAGGTTATCGGCCGCCTTAGCAGAAGCGTAAGCGCCCATCCGGTAAAAGGTTCCGATACCCAGGCCCTGCTTCATGCCCATGCTTTCCATCGCAAACAAATGGCTGATCCGCAGTCCGCCTTCATAATACCCCTTCTCCATCGTTTTGATGGGTACACCTGTATGCTGCGATTTGTTATTCAGTGTTCCCCAACCTCCGTTCGCGATGAGAGTGAACTGTGGCTTTACGTATTTCGATTTGAAGAGAAGCTGTCCGAAATCATGCGCAATAAAAACAGCGCTGTAACTCATTCATACCCATCGCCTGGAAGCTGTTGTCGGATACCAGCCGCACCTTTCCCTTGTCGTTACCCTTTCCATTATAGGCAAAGGGGTATGGCACATCCCCATCAATATAACCAGCCTGCGCCGTTACCGATGTTTTGCCGGCATTCCGTATAAGGAAGGTCTTCTGTACTTTCACGTCGACCTTCGTGTATTGAGTATTCATATCCGACAGGTTGTCGAATCCGTTCGTGAGCTGCAGCCACAGCACCGGGTACCTGGTTCCGGTGGAAACGATCTGCTCTGCCTGGCGCATCAGGCGTTCGCGGAATGCATAACGGAACGTAACCCCTATTTCCTGGTAGGTGAACCGGTTATCGAAGGTTCCGTACTTTATAAAACGGTATGGCGTGGTTACCTCCTTCGTGATCTCGTTCACGAAGATGACCGAAGTAAGATAGTTGAGCGAACGGAATCCAAGGCTTATCTCTTTCAGCTCGATCTTGTCCATGTTCTCGACCACCAGGTTACGGTATTTTTCGGTGAACGGGATCCGCTCTCCCCTGAAGCTCACCGCGCCCGATTCGCTCACGTCTTTCTTATAATTCAATGCAAGCTTTACATTGTTTCTTTTATAGAGATGCAGATCGAGATTTCCCCCGTATTTAAACGCATCATCCTTGATCCCGTAAGCACCATACACTCCCACCGAGAATACATCCGAGATCTTATCGCTGGTGTTAATGCCTGCACCCAGCCTTAGTCCCTCATAATTATTAACGGCGATGAATTTATTCAGATCCATATTGATATATCCCATCGGGATATAACCCTTGGTAAGCACAGAATACACCTTTATTTTTTGTTCGATATTCTGGGCCTTGCTTACACTGTCGATCACATGGTATGTTCTGCGATCCTTATCAGAAAGAGTATCCACCCGGTACCGGTCCAGAATACCAGCCGAATTGCTGATCGACTTCTTGTCGTAGTCGATGGATATATTGCTCAGATCTCTTTTGCGAAGCGGAACGCCCACCGTAATATCGCGGATATATGTTCTGCCCACACCCACCATTTTACGATCGTTCAGCTGTACCGATTTAGAGAAATCGAGATCGGTATTCAGCTGCGTCGGAAACCAGTATTTATCATCGATGAGCTCATACTGCTGCTGGATCTTTACGGTGAACAGGCCGCTCATTTCCGGTTCCGCGATCACATTCTGAATAGCGTAGCCGTTCGTATTGATATACAGCAAACCCTTCAGACCATCGAAGTTCTTTCCTTTCCGCGGCTTAAAGGAAATGACGAATACCGAATCGTTGTTATTGTAGAGCGTGTCTTCTATCGTAAAGAAATATTTCGATGTGCTTCCCGGAGAGATCGGGCTCAGGTAGTTCTTATCCAGTATCTTGATATAGTCTTTGTAGAATGAAAAGGATTGAAACTGGGAAGCCATCAGCACGAACTGCGGGTTCTTCAATCCCGAAACCTTCGAGGCTTTGATCACCTCGTTATTCAGATCAGGGTAGAGAAAGGTCCGTTCGGAAACCGACTCCGAGAGGAACACATACTGCGAATTAAAAAAATCGTCGATGCGTTTCTGCTCTTTCAGGCTGGCTTCTTTCAGCGAATCGTTCTCCGGAGCACCGGGTATATCCAGCGTATCCTTCAGCGTGATCATCTTTCCTGGTTTAGCCGTTGTATCTCGGGCGCCGGTGAAATAAAATTTATTGTATGAATAATACTGGAAGGAAGTCAGCTTTTCGGGGTTGTTCTTCGCCCGGTTATCCGTGGCTTTACGGATGATGCGATGCGCAGGATTCTCCCCCGCGATCACCACCACTTCTTTAAGCTCATAGCTCTTATCGGCCAGCGAAATGTTAAGCTCCGTGGCATGCGGTGTGGAAACGATCCTCGTTTCATAACCTACAAATGCGAAGCGCAATTCTTCGTTGGGGTTTACGGATGTCACCCTGAATTTCCCGTCGATGTCCGACTGGGTTCCCTTATTCTGCCCGGCAATGGTCACCGATACGAAAGCGAGCGGTTTCTTTGTCTTGGAGTCAAGCACCTTACCGGCATACACATACAGTTGTGCATCTGCGAAAACAGGAGCTATTAAAAGAAGAAGTATTAAGTAAAGCTGTTGCTTCATACATCGGGGTCTTGGGTTTATGATGATCTTTGTTCGCCGCATCGTCGCCATTTTTCCGGCAGCATAACAAAACAGAGGACGAATAAAATCGTAATTTGGATGCATCAATATATTACTTTTTTACAAGCTGCTGTTTATGAATGAACAACATAACCCATGGACTACCCTGAGCGCTGAAGAAAAATATGACAACCCCTGGATCAATGTCACCGAATACCAGGTGCTGAATCCGTCGGGCGGAGCCGGGATCTATGGCAAGGTGCACTTTAAGAATTTAGCGATCGGTGTAATCCCGGTAGACCGTGAAGGCTATACCTGGCTGGTCGGGCAATACCGCTACCCGCTGAACAGCTATAGCTGGGAAATACCCGAAGGCGGGGGCATTATCGGCATGGATCCCCTCGAATCGGCAAAGCGTGAATTGCTTGAAGAGACCGGGCTGAAGGCTGCTCAATGGACCAGGATCCAGGAGTTGCATCTTTCCAACTCCGTAAGCGATGAGTTTGCGATTATCTACCTCGCGGAAGAGCTGCAGCAATTTGAGCCGGAGCCGGAAGAGACCGAACAGCTTACACTTAAGAAGGTACCTGTCGATGAGGCTTTCGATATGGTGCTGCGCGGAGAGATCACCGATTCGATGTCGGTAGCAGGCTTATTGAAACTGAAGCTGATGCGTTTACATGAGGGTTGATATTTTTCTCTGGACGATTCTTTTTTGCCTGAGCAACGGCACAGCAACGGCGCAGGATGACTATTCCTACCGTAAAGGGTACCGCCTGGTTTTCGAAGAGCCCTTTGATACGCTCCGGGATAAAACATGGGTGCGGAAGAGCCATACTTTCGAATCCAACCTGGCCAGGTTCAACCATCACAACACCGATATAAACGATGGAAAATTACAACTCAGGGTACGCAAAGAAGAGAAGGGAAGCAAGGCATTCAGCGCCGCAGAGATACGCAGCAGGAAAAAATTCAGCTACGGGTTATTCGAAGTGAAAATGAAGGCCGCTGATGTTCCGGGATTTGTAACCGCTTTATTCGGTTATCGTTCCACAGCAGGAGCCTATGCGGAGATCGACATCGAGATCACAGGTAATAATACCCGCCGCATCACCCTGAATCACTGGATCAACGAGCATGAAAGTCATGGAGTGGACCTACCGCTGGATTTTAATGCCGCACAGGATTTTCATGTATACGCTTTCGAGTGGACCAGCAGCTATATCCGGTGGTATGCAGATGGAAAAATGATCCGTGAAACGAATACAAATATTCCTGCTGCGCGGCAGCACATCGTATTAAATGCATGGATATCTTCCGCTGAAAGCTGGGCAGGCAAGGTCGATGCGGAGCAATTGCCGGCCTCGGCTGTTGTTGACTGGGTTCGTTATTACCGTAAGTAATATTTAAGCGATACGTTCATTATTATCCGGCAGCATTCCTTAGCTTTATATAGCTAAAACCAAACTCATGAAAAAGCTGATCCTTCCCCTGTTGCTTCTTGTATCGGAACTCGGGTTTGCACAATTAATGGCTGGCAAGACCCATGGCTTTACCCGCGCCGATTCTTTAAGAGGTACGCTCTCCCCCGAACGAACCTGCTACGATGTTCGTTTTTATGATCTGAATATCGATGTGGATATTGCCAAAAGATATATTGCGGGATACAATACGATCCGGTTCTCCGTGCTGAAAGATTTCGACCGTATGCAGGTAGATCTTTTTGATAATATGAATGTCGACCGCATTGTATGGAACGGAAAAGAATTGAATTATACCCGCGAGTTCAATGCTGTGTTCATCAGCTTCCCGGAGCAGCTGAAATCCGGGCAGAACGCAGAGATCCAGTTCTTCTATTCCGGGAACCCGGTTGTGGCGCGTAAAGCGCCCTGGGACGGAGGCTTTGTTTTTTCAAAGGATAAAGCGGGAAACGACTGGGTAGGTGTTGCCTGCCAGGGAACCGGCGCAAGCCTTTGGTGGCCGAACAAGGATCATCAAAGCGACGAGCCCGACAGCATGCTCATCACCGTGAAGGTTCCCGATGGATATATGAATGTATCGAACGGCCGTTTGAGAGATCAGCAAAAAGAAAAGAAGACCCGCAAGACCAGCTACACCTGGTTCGTAGCCAACCCGATCAATAATTACGACGTCACGTTAAACATCGCGAAATACGCGCATTTCAGCGATACCTATACCTCTGCCGACGGGTCAAGCCTTTCCCTGGATTATTATGTTCTTCCTGAAAATCTCGCTAAAGCCAAAGAGCAGTTTCAGCAGGTAATTCCGATGATGACTGCGTTTGAAAAACGTTTCGGAAAATACCCTTTTTATGAAGACGGCTATAAGCTCGTGGAAAGCCCTTACCTGGGCATGGAACACCAGAGCGCGGTCGCTTATGGCAATAAATATAAGAACGGTTATATGGGCATGGACCTGTCGATGACCGGCGAGGGAAAGAAGTTTGATTACATCATTGTTCATGAAACCGCGCACGAATGGTGGGGCAACAGCATCACCTCCGCCGACATTGCCGATATGTGGATCCATGAGGGCTTCGGACAATACGCGGAAGCCGTTTACCTCGAAGAAGTATATGGGCAGGAAAGCGCGTTCAAATACCTGAACGGCCTCAAGAATGGCGTCGGAAACAAAAAGCCCATAATAGGTCCTTATGGCGTAAATAAGGAGGGATCCGGGGATATGTACCCGAAAGGTGCGCTGCTCCTGCATACGCTTCGCGGCGTTATAAACAACGATGAGCTCTGGTGGAAGATCATCTACGGTATCTCCACAGATTTCAGGCACCAGGTAGTAACCACTCAGCAGATCGAAGATTATATCAGCAGCCGTTCGGGCATGGATCTGAAGCCGGTGTTCGACCAATACCTGAGAAATGCCAATATCCCGGTACTTGAGCTGAAGTTTGCAGAAAAAGGCAAGGATACTGAGCTGGAATATCGCTGGGTGACCGATGTTGCATCCTTCCGTATGCCGGTAGAGCTGCTTGTGGGCGGGAAAAGAAGACGTCTAACCCCTGGTAATGACTTTCAGAAGATGACGCTGAAGGATGTAAAGAAAGAAAATGTACAGGCCGACAAGTCGCGCTTCTACATCAAGGAAAAGATATCCGAATAAAGATCAACCAAAAGGGAGCTTATATAAGCTCCCTTTTTTATTACTGGTAAATCGTTTTCATCTTTAGCATAGCCTGCCGGATCTCTTCGGGTTGGTAATAGAACTTCTTTTTGAAATCTTTATACGCATCGCAGGCTGAAGATTTGTTCAGCACATAATCGCTGAACTCGTAAAGCTGCTCACCGAAGCCCCGCTCAATAGTTATAAGATCTGTTTCGCGTTCTATCTTTTGATGGAAATAAGGGGATGAAAAATAACGGCCTCCGCAAAGGATCATCTCCAGCCGACTCATCTTCGAATAAGCCAGGATGTGCGCGAATTCATGCGCGATGATGCCCACCTGCGCGGCAAAGCTCAGCTCTACTATCGAAACGCCCTCACGTTCTGCCGCCCGGTTATTAATAAGTATAGTATATACACGGTCTTCTTTTTTACGGAAGATGAAATCAGCCTGGGGGCGTGCGGCCATTGTCGTTTTCAGATCCCCGAGAATAAAATTGATCCGGGTATCTTTCAGCTCCGGGTAGCGCGACAAGGCGATCAGGCATTGAAGCTCGTACCCTTTAGGCAGCGTCTTATTGTTACCATAAGCCTTACGCAGATCCTCCAGCTTTATTTCAGCGAAACGCTCCCCGGGCGCTTCCGCGAACACAGAGAGGAGAGCACTAAAAACAAAAAAAAGGATCAGGAGGGACGTTCTCATTTCCTTAAATTTCCTAAATCATTGATTTAAAAGCAAATTTGTTCCGATAAATTTTCGATATTTAATCTCAAACCCTTCCGAACCATGACCCGATCTATCACATATTATAGCTTACTGTTATGCCTGTTCCTGAGCATAAACAGTGTTTATGGGCAGCAGACCGAGGAAATTTTTACGCGGGTAGAAAAGATGCCGGAATTCCCGGGTGGACAGGTTGCCCTGGTCAAGTATATCCACAAAAACCTGAAATACCCGACAGCGGCCAAGAAAGCAAAGCTTGAAGGGAAGGTGCTGATCACCTTTGTAGTAGACAAGACCGGGCGGGTGGCAGATGCGAAAGTGACCAAGAGCCTCAGCCCCGAATGCGATGCTGAAGCGCTGAGGGTCGTACAGCATATGCCCGCATGGGCGCCAGGCGAAAAAGATGGAAAGCCTGTTTCCATTCACTTTACCCTGCCTATCCAGTTCGAACTGACAAGAGAATAATTTCTGATCCTGAAATCATACATAAAAAAAGACCCGACATATATACACCGGGTCTTTTTTATATCAGGCCTTTACCAGATTACTCAGAGCCTAAGCCGGCTGCGATATAATCCCGGTTCATACGGGCAATATTAGAAAGTGAAATTCCTTTCGGGCATTCTGCTTCGCAGGCGCCGGTATTGGTACAGTTACCGAATCCTTCCTCATCCATCTGGCCGACCATGCTTTGTACACGCATATATCTTTCAGGCTGGCCTTGCGGCAACAGCGCCAATTGAGAAACCTTGGCCGAAACAAACAACATGGCCGATGCATTTTTGCAGGCTGCCACGCAGGCGCCGCAACCGATACAAGCTGCCGCATCAAAAGCGGTATCCGCGTCATCCTTCGGAATCGGAATGTTGTTCGCGTCGCGGGCGTTACCCGTATTAACCGAAACAAATCCTCCTGAAGCAATGATCCGGTCGAATGCCGAACGATCTACGGAAAGATCCTTGATCACCGGGAAAGCGGTCGCTCTCCAAGGCTCTACCACGATGGTGTCGCCATCTTTGAACGAACGCATGTGCAACTGGCAGGTAGTCACTCCTCTTTTCGGTCCGTGCGGACGCCCGTTGATATACATGCTGCACATTCCGCAGATCCCCTCACGGCAATCATGATCGAATGCGATCGGCTCTTCACCCTTGGTAATCAGTTCTTCATTCAACACGTCGAACATTTCAAGGAAAGACATATCAGGTGAGATGTTCTTCACATTATAGGTCTCCAGAAGACCTTTGCTATCCTTGTTTTTCTGTCTCCACACTTTCAGTGTGAGGTTCATATTACCGCTCATATTAGTTGAGATATGTGATGTGCTGCCGATGAGCTTCGTTTAAAAGCCTGCTCCCCTCTGACACATCTATGGCTTATAATTTATTCTTATTCTCTTCAAAATACAGGAACTGTCTCCTGCTTACCGGCTATTTATAGCTTCGTTGCGCGATCTTGATGTTCTCGAATTTCAGATCTTCCTTATGCAGCTCGTATTTACTGTCGCCCATATATTCCCAGGCGGCAACGTATGCATAGTTCTCATCATCACGCAAGGCTTCACCTTCTTCGGTCTGGTACTCTTCACGGAAGTGCCCTCCGCATGATTCGTTACGTTCCAGCGCGTCCTTGCACATCAGCTCGCCCAGCTCCAGGAAGTCCGCCACACGGCCTGCCTTTTCCAGCTCCGGGTTGAACTCATTCGCTGTTCCGGGGATACGTACGTCTTTCCAGAATTCTGCTCTCAGCTCCCTGATCTCTTCGATCGCTGATTTCAGACCTTCTACATTGCGGGCCATACCACATTTATCCCACATGATCTTTCCTAATTTCTTGTGGAAATGATCGACCGATTTGGTTCCCCTGATGTTCATTAACTTGTCGATGCTTTCCTGAACGCGGGCTTCCGCTTCCACGAACGCTTCATGATCGGTCGGGATCGCTTTCGTACGGATCTCTTCGGAAAGATAATCACCGATCGTGTAAGGGATCACGAAATACCCGTCGGCCAGTCCCTGCATCAGTGCAGAAGCTCCTAAGCGGTTCGCTCCATGATCGGAGAAGTTCGCCTCACCCAGGGCATATAAACCAGGCACGGTAGTCATCAGGTTGTAATTCACCCAAAGTCCGCCCATGGTATAGTGAACTGCCGGGTAAATCCGCATAGGCATCTCATAAGGATTCTCTCCTGTGATCTGCTCATACATATCGAACAGGTTACCGTATTTCTCTTTCACTACTTCCTTACCTAAACGGATAATTTCCTCTTCGCTCGGGTTGTGTAAATTTCTTTTGTTCGCCTCTACCTGTCCGTAACGTTTCGTGTTGAATGCAAAGTCGAGGTATACCGCCATTTTAGAGGTGCCCACACCATAGCCCGCATCGCATCTTTCTTTCGCTGCACGCGAAGCCACGTCGCGGGGAACCAGGTTACCAAAGGCAGGATATCTTCTTTCGAGGTAGTAATCGCGCTCATCTTCCGGAATGTCTGCCGGTTTGCGCGGATCGTCTTTCTTCTTAGGTACCCAGATCCGGCCGTCGTTACGCAACGACTCCGACATCAGGGTTAATTTCGACTGGTGATCGCCGGAAACCGGGATACAGGTCGGGTGAATTTGTGTAAAGCAAGGGTTTCCGAAGAATGCACCTTTTTTATGAGCCTTCCAGGCTGCAGTTACGTTCGAGCCCATCGCATTGGTCGACAGGTAGAATACGTTTCCATATCCTCCTGAACACAACAATACGGCATGCCCGAAATGTCTTTCCAGCTTACCCGTTACCAGGTCGCGGGCAATGATACCCCGGCATTTGCCGTCTATCGTTACCACATCCAGCATTTCGTGGCGGGTATACATTTTCACGGTACCCATTCCCACCTGGCGCTGTAAGGAGCTGTACGCGCCTAACAGTAATTGCTGACCGGTCTGACCGGCCGCGTAGAACGTACGCTGAACCTGCGTACCACCGAAAGAGCGGTTAGATAATAATCCCCCGTACTCACGTGCAAAGGGTACGCCCTGCGCCACGCACTGATCGATGATATTACCGCTCACTTCAGCCAAACGGTATACGTTCGCTTCGCGGGCCCTGTAATCGCCACCCTTAATAGTATCGTAGAATAAACGATAGGTAGAGTCCCCGTCGTTCTGATAATTCTTTGCTGCGTTGATCCCACCCTGTGCAGCAATGGAGTGCGCACGACGAGGTGAATCCTGGAAACAAAATACTTTTACTTTATAGCCCAGCTCTGCCAGTGAGGAAGCTGCAGAAGCTCCGGCCAGACCGGAACCGACAACGATCACTTCCAGGTTACGTTTGTTGGATGGGTTTACCAGGTGAACGGTGGAACGATAGGTTGTCCATTTGTCCTCCAGCGATCCTCCGGGTATTTTAGCATCTATTTTTGATGAAGTCATATCTTAATGTGTGATGATCGGTTTCAAAAATTATTTAAGAAAGAAATAGACCGGCATCGCAGCAAATGTTACCGGGATAATAATGGCGAAAACATACAGCGCCAGGAAGCGGATGATGCCATTGTATTTCTTATGATTGAGCCCCAGGGTCTGGAAGCCGCTTTTAAATCCGTGAAACAGGTGAAAAGAAACCGCGGCCATGGCGATCACATATAAAGCCACCATCAGCGGGTTCTTAAATTCTTCCTGCACTTCAGCATAGAGATCTTTCACGATCGTTACTTCCTTATTCTCCGCCTCTACTACGTATTGTTCCTGCTTGCCGCTGATCTGTCCCTGGAAAGGGCTGCTGGTGATCTCGCCGGTGGTCAGGTTTTTTTCATATTTAACGAAAGGCAGGTGGCCGAATTTATATTCATACCAGAAGTCCGACATGTGAACTACGATAAACACCAACAGGATGGTACCTAAAACACCCATGTTGCGGGAAGTCCAGTGCGAATTGGCCGAAGCATTGGTTACCGCATAAGAAACCGGGCGTGCTTTTTTGTTCTTATAAGCCAGGTGCAAGCCCTTGAACGCATGAAACAAGATGGATACGTAAAGAATATACGAAACGGTTTTGATGAGCGGGTTAGTGGTCATGAACACCGTGTAGGTGTTAAAAGCCATCCCGTTATCGTGATAAAACAACTGAAGATTTCCGGATACGTGAATGATCAGGAAGCTACACAGGAACAAACCCGTCAGCGCTACCAGGATCTTATTCCCGATAGAAGACGAGAACATTTTAGTAAAACTGCTCATATTTTTCTGTCGCATTTTATAGTTGAACGCAAATCTATTTATTAAGGAAGTATTTGTGTGAAATATATCAAAATTTAGATTGATTCTAAGGGAGTGCCTTTAAATCAAAGTTCTCCTTTAAAAATCAGGTGGTTGCGGACTTTACACACTCAAAATATCCGCCGGTTTTCCGGATCAAATTATCTCCGGAAAGACATTTTCGCTTCATTTCCTGCTAAAAAGACGAAGCATCGCAGTTATTTTCAATTCCTGTTTTCCCGTTTCCCGGCTGATCTTTGAGCCTGCATTCATCACTACATAATATTTCTTTTCAGGCTTACCAGCGTGTCTGCCTCCCGGGCTTTTTTATCTTTTTTCCAGGCGATGATCCTCACCGTATGAAGCACGATCCCCGACTTATGCCTGCGCGATTCATGAATGCTTTCCACGGAGATCTCGAAGACCAGCTCGGGCCTGACCGTACGCACGGGACCAAATTTTTCGAGGGTATTTCTTCGGATGAAATCATCGATCTCCAAGAGCTCTTCCGTACCCAGCTCCGCCTCTGCCTTGGCTACCGTAACCAATTGCTTTCCGTTCCAGACACCCAGGGTATAATGACTGAACAATTCATCGGTTCCTTTCTGCGCGTACAGCAGCACGGCGTGCACGGAAAGGGTTCCCGCTTTGCGAAAGATCCAGTGCGCTTCCGGATCGGCATATCCGGAGCCAGCCTTTTTCATCAATACGCCCCGCGCACGTTCCATCCTCGAAAGAGCCAGCATCTTATCGAGGTCTTTTGCCGATGTGAATGGAACAAGCGTGCTAAGCAACAAAGCCGGTTGGGCCGTTTCCCGTACCAGGGTTTCGAGCAGGGTGCGCCGCTCTTCCAGGGTATGAGCATGCAAGGGCTGCCCCTTGTGCTCGGGCAGATCAAACGCGTTAAACACTACCGGTGTTTCCGCCTGGATTTTTGCCGTCACATATTTCTTCTTTATCCTTGCCTGCAACACGGTTAACGACAAGGGTATCCCCTCGCTGTACGCGAGTATTTCACCGTCGAGCACCGTACCCTCAGGCCATGCTGAAGCCATGCTTGTAAGCTCGGGAAATTTATTGCTGAGCAACACTCCTGTTTCTGACCAGATATGCACCTGCCCTTCACGATATACTATTTGCGCGCGAAGCCCGTCCCATTTCCATTCGAGCAGCCAGCGCTCTTCATTTGTACTTTGAAAAGCATGCGTATCAACGATGACAGGATGAAAAGGGTATGGCAGGGAAACCCGGTCTGATCTTTCTTCCGGCCGGACCAGTTCCGCATACGTAAGGGTATAGGGAGTCCACTCTTGGGATAATCTTTTAGCAAGGATCTTTTCATCAAGCCCGGAGAGTTCAGACAAGGCGGTAACCACAACAGGCAACGAAACTTTCAGGCTCGCCCTTCCGCTGATCAACCGGAGCATAAACAGGCGTCCGGCAGGATCCGCTTCCGGGATGTGCCGCATAAACCATGCGTATTGTTCTTCCTCACTTTGCCTGTCCAATGCATATATCATGTTCATCCATTCGCTCAAACGTCTTTCTGGCATGGATTCTCTGCGGGGGATCAATAAGGAAAGTACTTCAGGTAATTCACCTGTTACCTGCGAACATTCTTCAAACAGCCAGTCGGGAATATCGATGAGATCCATGCTCCAGGAAAGGATGCGTGCAGCCGGAATTATCCGCCGGGGTTTCCGGCCGGTCAGCAGAGCGATCGCATGGATCCGGTCTTCATCATCTACCTGATTCATGTATCGTTTCAGCGCATTCACACTATCGCGCGCAGCGCTTGCGTATTCCAGTGTTTCGAGCAAGAGGGTGAATGATCTCATAATTGCTCCTCTCCTGTATCACCAGGCAGGGCAGGATGATCGTCATCACCCGCCCCACCATATAAGGTCTGCACCACCTCCGCGTCCAGGCCATCCTCCCGGAGCGACCGGGCCAGTGTTTCCGCATAGCCATGTGTTACAAACACACGTTCCGCCCCGGTCGCCCTAACCGCTGCGTTCAATCCTTTCCAGTCGGCATGGTCGGAAAGCACGAATCCCCGGTTCACATTCATCCGCTTCCTGAAATTACGCAGGCTCATCCAACCCGAGCAATAGCCGGTTTCGTAGGCTTCTATATTTTTGATCCATGATGAGTTGAACAGCGCGGGCGGGCAGAGCACAAAAGCATCCTGTAATTCCCTGCGGGAAGTTTCGGGGGTAAGCGTTCTGTAAGCGGGCAGCACCGCGCCATCGGCTGCAAGCGCCCGGTTGGTGTCGGCAATGCTCTGATGTACATATACCGGGCCGATCCGGTGATCGATATTGTGCAGGATATGTTGAGCCTTACCCAGGGAATAGCCCCCGATGAAGGTTGCTTTTCCATCTTCCTTATTCGCTTTCCACCAATCGTTCATCTGCTGAAAGATGATGTGCTGGGGTTGCCAGTCGTATATCGGCAGACCGAAGGTCGATTCAGTAATAAACGCGTGGCAGGGTACTGCTTCAAAGGCCGTGGAAATGCCATCCTCTTCCGTTTTATAATCACCGGAAACAACCCACACTTCTTCTTTATATTCCACACGGACCTGGGCAGAACCTATAATATGCCCGGCGGGATGAAGCGAGATTTTTACACCGCCAATAAATAAGGGTTGATCATACGCGAGCGTTTGCAGCTGAATGTGCTTACCCAGGCGCAGGCGCAGCACTTCGGCGCTTTGTTCGTGGGATAAATAAGATCGGCTTCCGGGATACGCGTGATCGGAATGCGCGTGCGTGATGACCGCATAATCTACCTTACGCCAGGGGTCGATGTAAAAATTCCCCCGGGAGCAGTATATTCCTTTGTCCGTAAATTCAAGCAATGGTCTTTTAGACACGGCAGCGAAAGCAGAATGAGATCAGTTTTTGCCCGAAGCAAATGCTCTCAGATAACGGTACAGTTCCATATATGTTTTCGCGGAGTCCTGGCCATCGGCCCATCGCAGCTCATGAACGGAAGAATCTTTTTGCAGCTTGATCGCGTAGGTCAGGTTACCGGGACGATCATACTGCTGCATTTCCACTCCGCTTTCCTTGATCCTGCTGAAAACCATATTCACCGAATCGGTATTCGCCTGCCGGTAGAATTTCTGCTGGTATGGCTTGTTCGGGAAATGATACAGGAGGTAGATCTCTCCATTCTTCTGGATGACATAACCGGTAGAGGTGGCTGTGAACCCGCCGCTGTTATATAC
>CALNCF010000431.1 GCA_937875035.1 uncultured Sphingobacteriaceae bacterium
CCTGGCGATCAGGTCGTATTCCGGGCTCAATACATCTACGATTTTGCCTTTTCCTTGATCTCGCCATTGCAGGCCTAATAAAACATCCACTCTCATCTTTCGATTCTAAAATTATAATTATGTAATGATTTAACTGTTGTTCTTGTTGTCGAAGGATTCGCACTTGCCATCGTTCCTCAGGCGGGTGCAGGTTCCATAAAGGTTCAGGGAGTGATGCGCGATGTCGAATTTGAGCAGGTCGCCCATCATCGACTGGATCTGCTGAATGCGCGGATCACAGAATTCGACTACCTTGCCGCAATCCATGCAGATAATATGATCGTGCTGCTTGTACCCGTACGATTTCTCGAACTGGGCCATGTTCTTACCGAACTGGTGCTTGGTAACGAGGTCGCAGGCCATTAAAAGCTCCAGGGTATTGTACACCGTTGCCCGGCTTACCCGGTATTTACGGTTTTTCATGTGGATGTACAGGGATTCCACGTCGAAGTGATCGTTACGGCTGTAAATCTCTTCGAGAATCGCAAAGCGTTCCGGGGTCTTCCGGAGGCTGTTCTTCTCGAGGTATAATTCGAAAATCTTTTTAACTGATTCGATCGTTTCTTCTTGAGACATGGTTCTCCTATCCGCTTCTTTTGAACTGTGTCAAAATTAGCTAATTATTTAAGATTCTGTAAATAAGTTTTACACACTGGTGGCGTCAAATCGCGTCACAGAAAGGATCCCGTTCACCCCCTTCAGTCTTTTGATCAGGTTGTCGAGATGATCGGTGTCGTTCACGTACACGGTGATAGAGCCCTCGAAGATCCCGTCGTTGCTGTCGACCGTGATCGAGCGCATATTCACCTTGAAATCGCTGGAGATCACCTTGGTGATATTGTTGATCACGCCCACATCGTCGATTCCCGTGATCCGGATCCCGGTCAGGAAGGCGATCTCTTTCTGGCTCGTCCATTTCGCCTTAACAATGCGGTAGCCAAAGTTCGACATCAGCTTGATGGCGTTCGGGCAGTTCGTGCGGTGGATCTTGATCCCGTCGCTGACAGTGATAAAGCCGAATACGTCATCGCCCGGGATAGGGTTGCAGCAAGGCGCCAGCTTGTAGTCGATCTTTTGCAAGTCCTCGCCGATCATCAGCACATCCGAATCCTTGCTCTTGATCTCCTTCATGAAATGATCCAGCGAATGTGTGTCGATCTTGTCGGGGGCGCGCTGCTCCGGCTTCCGCTCTGCCAGCACGTATTCCTTCAGCTCCTTATTGTCGATCTTGCCGATGGCTACCCGGTAGAACAGGTCTTGCAGGCTTGGCAACCCGAAATAGAGCATCACCTTACCCAGCGACTGGGTATTGTTTGGTATTTTGAGTGATTTCAGCTTGCGTTCGAGGATCTCTCTCCCGTCTTCGGCCATCTTGATCTTATGCTCTTTAAAGGATGATTTGATCTTCGATTTCGCCTTCGAGGTGATCACGAAATTCAGCCAGTCTTCCTTCGGACTCTGTTTGCTGGAGGTGATAACCTCTACCTGGTCGCCGTTCTGCAGCTTGTGGCTCAGGGGTACCAGCTTATGGTTCACCTTGGCGCCGATACAGCGGCTGCCGAGGTCGGTATGGATCTCGAATGCGAAGTCGAGGGCAGTGGCGCCGGTAGGCAGCTTAATGAGGTCGCCTTTCGGGGTGAAGATGAAAATCTCATCCGAGAAGAGGTTCATCTTGAAATCGTCGAGGAAGTCGAGCGCGTTCGATTCAGGGCTGCTCAGCATCTCCCGCACTTTCTGGATCCATTGGTCGAGTCCGCTGTCGGAAGAAGATTCCTTATACTTCCAGTGTGCCGCGAAGCCCTTTTCCGCGATCTCGTTCATCCGCCTGCTGCGGATCTGTACTTCTACCCAGCGGCCCTTAGGACCCATTACGGTTGTATGCAGGGATTCGTAGCCGTTTCCTTTGGGTGATGAGATCCAGTCGCGAAGCCGGTCAGGGTTAGGGATATACTGGTCGGTCACTACCGAGTATGCCTTCCAGGCATCGGCCTTCTCCGTTTCAACCGGGCTGTCGAGGATGATCCGGATGGCGAAGAGGTCATATACCTCTTCAAAGGGTACGGCCTTGGTCTTCATCTTCTTCCAGATGGAATGGATGGATTTGGGTCTTCCGAAGATCTCGAAAGCAAGACCTTGCTTGCGCAGGGCTTCGCTTACCGGTCCTACGAATTCCTTTATGAATTTGGTGCGTTCGGTCTTGGTTTCGTTCAGCTTTTGGGCGATGAACTTATAGGTGGATGACTCGGTATACTTCATGGAGAGGTCTTCGAGCTCCGATTTGATGGCATAGAGCCCTAAACGGTGGGCCAGGGGAGCATAGAGATAGATCGTTTCCGAAGAGATCTTCAATTGCTTATCCCTTGGCATGCTGTCGAGGGTACGCATATTATGCAGGCGGTCGGCCAGCTTGATGAGGATTACCCGCACATCGTCGGCCAGGGTAAGCAGCATCTTCCGGAAATTCTCTGCCTGTATGGAGCTGGTCTGGTCGAATACCCCGGATATCTTGGTCAGCCCGTCGATGATCTTGGCGACCTTCTTGCCGAACTCGCGTTCAATGTCATCGAGGGTCATGTCGGTGTCTTCCACCACATCGTGCAGGAGGGCGCAAACGATCGAGGTGGTGCCGAGCCCGATCTCTTCGGCAGCGATCTGCGCAACGGCAATAGG
This sequence comes from uncultured Sphingobacteriaceae bacterium, assembly GCA_937875035.1. Taxonomy (GTDB): domain Bacteria; phylum Bacteroidota; class Bacteroidia; order Sphingobacteriales; family Sphingobacteriaceae; genus CALNCF01. The sequence goes on from CALNCF010000431.1 coordinate 2,710, forward strand.
GTGATATATATAGGGTTCGCCCGATTTACGGCGCATGTTCTTATGGGCGTCTACCGACATTTCAAAGGCTAAGCGGATGAGCCGTTTATCGCCTTTCTGCATGGTAGGCTTACATGCTTTTAATAAAGCACGGTATCGTTTCTGAATCTCTTTCTTTTCTTGTTCAATATCTACTTCGATCATGCCTAAATTTATAATATTAATCGCGATTTCGGGGTTGAAAAATACTAATTTCAAAAATAATCGTTATTTGTGTTGTATTTTTACACGGTGAAAAAATCCCTTTTCATTTTACTAACAATCTGTGCGGCATTAAGTTCGGCAGAAGCGCTGGCCCAGGGTAAGAACGACACCCTGCTGGTACAGGGGATCGTGATCGACCAGGATACCGTTCCCTTCGCGTATCTGCCGGTAGTGAACGTGTACGCCAGCCGGGTGTTCAAGTCCAAACGCGAGCAGGTAAAGTATACCAAGCTTCGCAGGGATGTGCTGAAAGTATGGCCATACGCCAAGATCGCGGGTGAGAAGTTTAAGGAGCTCGAAAAGGAACTGTCCATGACCGACGACAAACGGGTGCAGAAAGCGCTGGTGAACAAGACGGAAAAGGAGATCAAGGAACGTTTCGAAAACGAGCTTAAGAACCTTACCATGACGCAGGGCCGTATCCTTATCAAGCTCATCGACCGCCAGACAGGTAATACCAGCTATGAAGTATTACAGGATCTCAAAGGAAATATAACCGCCTTTTTCTGGCAATCGCTGGCACGTTTGTTCGGCTCCAATCTTAAATCTCATTACGATCCGGAAGGCGAAGACCAGGAGATCGAAAAGATCATCCGTTCGATCGAATAGACCGGGCTACCCTTGCCGCGACCTGCTGGCTGGTCTTGTCCGAATCCGTATATTTGTCCCCATGAAACTGGATATTTTAGTATTTGCTGCTCACCCGGACGATGCCGAGCTGGCTTGTTCCGGAACGATCATGAAACATATTGCCATGGGTAAAAAGGTAGGGATCGTTGATCTGACCCGGGGAGAGATGGGCACACGCGGTACCGCCGAAACCCGTAAGGCAGAATCGGAAGCGGCTACGGCTATTCTCGGTATCCATGTGCGCGAGAACCTGGAGATGCGGGATTGTTTTTTCGAGAACGATGAGGCGCACCAGCTGAAGATCATCCGAATGATCCGCAAATACCACCCGGAAATTGTACTGGCGAATGCCATTGAAGACCGTCACCCGGATCACGGGCGCGGGGGCAAGCTGACCGCGGACGCGGCTTTCAAAGCTGGCCTGGCGAAGATCAGGACCTTCGACGGTGAGCAGGAGCAGGAAGCCTACCGTCCGAAGCAATTATTCCATTACATCCAGGATCGTTATATCCAGCCGGATTTCGTGATCGACATTACCGATTTCATGGATCGTAAGCTGGAAGCGATCAAAGCTTTCAAGACCCAGTTCTTCGACCCGGATTCTCAAGAGCCGGTCACCTATATTTCCACACCTGATTTTATGGAAACCATTATTGCCCGCGCGCGTGAATTCGGCAAGCCGGTGGGAGGCGTATTCGGCGAGGGATTTACTTCCGAAAAGCTGTTGGGTGTAAGCAACCTCTTCGAGCTGAGCTAAATGCTAAGTACCAGTGGTAAAGGGTAAGGCTAAAACAAGGTCATGACCCCGTTGGAAAAACGGTTCTCATGCTCGAGCAGCCATTTCTTGCGCCAGAGTCCTCCGGCATAGCCTACCAGCTTTCCGTTCGATCCGATGATGCGGTGACAGGGTACAATAATGGCGATGGGATTTTTACCATTAGCGTTCCCGACGGCCCGGTTGTAGTTCCGGTCGCCGAGTTTAATAGCGAGATCGAGATAGGAACTGGTCTTTCCATAAGGAACCAGCAGCAGCTCTTCCCAGGTCTTCTGCTGGAACTCGCTGCCTTCGGGCTGAAGCGGAAGATCGAATACCTGCCGTGTACCCGAGAAATATTCTTTCAGTTGCTGTAAGGCTTATATGAGGCAGGGGCTGAGGGCAGATTCTGCTTCCTCTTCTTCCTCCCTGAATTCTACGGCATAGATCATTCCTTCCGATTCGGTAATCCGAAGAATCCCAATGGGCGAATGGTAATAAGCGACCGGCATATTCATGAACTGAATGTAATAAAATCCTGGTAAAAGATAAAGCCCTACCGCAGAGGTAAGGCTTTAGTACATGTATACTTCAAAAGGATTATAAAGACGGAACGATCTTTTCGATCACGGCCAATCCTTCTTCGATGTGTTCTTTCTGAATGTTCAGCGCAGGACGGAAACGGATCGACTGGTTTCCGCAACCCAGGAACATCACATTGTTTTCCATACCCTTGCTTACGAACTGATCTCTCATTTCCTTGCTCGGGAAATCAAAAGCGGTGATCAATCCGCGTCCGCGTACATTGCTGATCTTATCGTATTTCTTAGACAATTTCTGAAGGTTCTCCAAAAGGAAAGAACCTACTGTTTCTGCATTGTCGCACAGCTGATCTTCTTCAATGATCTCCATGATGCGTGAAGAACGAACCATATCGACCAGGTTACCACCCCATGTAGAGTTGATACGAGAAGAGATATTGAATACATTGGTTTCGATCTCATCTACTTTCTTGCCTGCAAGAATCCCGCATACCTGCATCTTTTTACCGAAGCAAAGAATATCCGGACGCGCTTTCTCGCCGAAATGCTCATGAGCCCAGAATTTACCGCTCAGCCCCACGCCGGTTTGTACTTCGTCGTAGATCAGGAAGCAATCGTTCTCATCGCAGATGGCGCGCAGCTTCTCCAGGAATTCCTGGCGGAAGTGGTTATCACCTCCTTCAGACTGGATCGGCTCGATAATGATCGCGCAGATATCATCCTTGTTTTCCTTGAACGCAGTCTTGATCTGCTTGATCGACAGCTCTTCTCTTCTTAAAAGATCTTCATAGTTGTCGTCGGTATAAGGGAATTTGATCTTCGGGTTGGAAACACGCGGCCAGTCGAACTTGGCAAACCATTTGGTTTTGTCGGGCAGGGTGTTGGTTAAGCTCAGGGTATAACCGGAGCGGCCGTGGAAGGCTTGCTCAAAGTGCAGTACCTTGAATCCGCGCTCGGTAGTATAGCCTTTGGTAAAGTTTTTCTGTACTTT
>CALNCF010000432.1 GCA_937875035.1 uncultured Sphingobacteriaceae bacterium
GGTATCCTCTTCGTGAACCAGGCCGTAGAAAAGGTATTCGGCTACCAGCCGGAAGAAATTATCGGGCAGAAGATAAGCATCCTGATGCCCCAGAGCCTGGAGGAAGGGCATAGGCAAGGGATGGAAGATTATATAAAGACAGGCCATAAAAAATTAAACTGGTTAGGGGTAGAAACGATCGGAAGGCATAAATCAGGAAAAGAGTTTGAAGTAGAGATTTCGTTCGGAGAAACGAGCATTCATAACAACAGGATCTTTTCAGCCATCATTCGTGATATCCATGACCGAAAGTACGTTCAGAATATGTTAGTGGAAAGTTCCAATCGTTTATCATTAATTTACAATACATCAAGCGACCTGATGTTCTTATTAAGCGTCGAGCCCGGGCAGATTTACCGTTACCTTTCGGTGAACCGGTCGTTTCAAACGATCACAGGCATTAAGGAAGAGCAGATCATCGGTAAAAAGATCGAAGACATCCTGCCGAAAATGAGCTATACCAGCTTCTTCCTGAAGCTGAGCGAAGCCATTTCTACCAAATCGCCGGTGAAGTTCAACGAGATGCTGAACATGGGCAGCGTACATGTGAACGTGGAAACCACTCTTACCCCGGTATACGACCAGGGAGATATCTGTATCAATATCCTCGGATCATCGCGTGATATTACCGAAGAGAAAAAGGTGCTCGACCTGCTGAAGAAAAGCGAAAGCGCGTACCGTCTCCTGGCTGAGAACGCGACAGACATGATCACCAAGCACGATCTTTCGGGTAATTATTTCTATGTATCCACCGCATCATACTCGCTCCTGGGCTATGCCCCGGAAGACCTGATCGGCAAATGCGCGTTTGATTTCCTGCATCCCGACGACTGGAACAAGATCAAATCGGGTGTGGATGATTTTATCCGCTTATCCTTTGGAGTATATACGGCCAGCTATCGTTACCGCAAGAAAGACGGAACCTATACCTGGATCGAATCGACCAACAAGATCCTGTATAAGGACGGAAGCGATGAGGTTGAAGGAGTGATCGCTGTAAGCCGCGATATTACAGAGCGTAAGTCGTTTGAAGCGAAGCTCGAAGACAAGATCAAGGAGCTGGACACCTTTATCTACCGCTCATCGCATGACCTGAAAGGTCCGCTGGCTTCCCTGTTAGGGTTGGTGAATATTGCAAAGACCGAATTGCAGGAGCCACAGTCGCTGGAGTATATGCACATGATCGAGCGCAGTGTGAAGCACCTGGATTCCATCCTGATGGACCTGCTTAACATCACCCGCATCACGCAGGGCCGCCTGAACAATACGCCGGTCAATTTTGATGAGCTTATTCATGCCACGCTCAAAAGCTTCGAGAACCTCGAAGAGTTCAAGAAGGTCGAGATCATGGTGGACATCGACCAGAAGACCGACCTCTATTATGATAAGTCGTTACTGAACAACATTCTTCACAACCTGATCATCAATGCCATTAAATATAAGGACCCGAAGAAGAGCCAGGGCTTTGTTAAGATCAGGCTTACCCAGCATGAGCATGAGGTAGAGCTGCTGATCTCTGATAATGGAGAAGGGATTCCCGAGCAGATGCAGCGCAGCGTGTTCGAGATGTTCTTCCGGGGAAATACCAAGTCGTCGGGAACCGGGCTGGGCCTGTACATTGTTAAGAATGCCGTGAGCAAGCTGGGCGGTAATATCTACCTGAACAGCGTGGAAGGAGAGGGCAGCACCTTCCGGATCTCCCTGCCGGTTGTTTCATCAGAAGTCGTATCCAACTATTAATTATCATCTATTACCCGTCAGATAAAATGGAAAATACACAGCCGAAGTACCAGACCATCATGTTGATCGACGACAGCGATATCGATAATATGGTGAACAAGCACATTATCCGGAAGAACGAGATCTGTGAAGAGATCCTGGTGCACACCAGCGCGATCAGCGCGCTGGATTACCTGAAAAAGCTGGAACAAGACCGTTCGGCGGGCCCTGTTCCCGATGTGATACTATTGGATATTAATATGCCGATCATGAATGGCTTCGGCTTCCTCGAGCATTATTCCCACTTCGATAAGGAGCTGACCAGCCAGATCAAGGTGATCATGCTGACGAGCTCTGTCGACCCGAACGATATCAGGCGATCAGAAGATAATCCCTTTGTATCCGGCTTCATCAGTAAGCCCTTATCAGCCGAACATTTATCATGGATCTAAAAATAGATGTGCTCTGCTAAACGGTAGGTATTACAATGTGCCTCTACAATGATCCTGAGATCGGCGGAATAACCTCCACCCATACTGATTGCCAGTGGAATGCGCCTGTCCTTACAGTTCTGTAAGACAAACCGGTCCCTTTCCTTACACCCCCTGATACTGAGTGACAGCTTCCCCAGCTTATCCGTTTCCAGTATATCCACCCCCGATAAATAGAAGATAAAATCCGGCTGCAGCTTTTCGATG
>CALNCF010000433.1 GCA_937875035.1 uncultured Sphingobacteriaceae bacterium
TCCGTTCAGCCTGTTTGAGCGGCGATCTGCTCGCAGGCTCCCAGCTTCCGCTCAAGCTATCCGGCCTCACGTTCGCATCGAAAACTGCCTGCTATAAGGCCGTTAAAAATACATAGAACATTACGGGTTTTATATCCCGGCCTCGTGAAATGGCGGTTTCCCTGCCGGCATGAGCAGGTGGGGAAATTTTCTTGTGAAAGAAAAAGCCGTTTTACAAGCCTTGATTTTTTACGTCCTTTTGGATCAAGCCAAAAGGACAAAGGAGTTAATAATAATGAAAAGGAGAGTCCGGGTTTGGTGAGAAAACCGGAAGTAGCCCCAATAAAAGTTCTGTAAGATCAACGGTCAGAAAACACCCGGTATGTGTTTCGGCAATATTAAAATTTAATGAATTTTTCTATCTGCAGATGCGTGAACCTGATCGTATCCTCCTTAAAAAGATCCCCCGTTTCATTCAATTCATGCTGGATATGCGGAATATGGATCCGCAGGGCCATCACCTCCAGCCCGATATAATGGCAAACCCCCGTAAAATGATCCACACCCCGTATATTCCCGTATTTACCGGAAGAGATCCCCACCAGGGCCGCTTTCTTGTCGCGGAAGCTTTCCGGGTATTTGCAGCAATCGATAAATGTTTTTAGCACACCCGGGAAGCTGCCGTTATACTCCGGGATAACGAATAAAAATTTCTGCGTGCGGGTAATGATATCCTGGATCGGCTGAAATTCAGCGCTTCGCTTCCCGTAGAGGTCCGTTTCGATCAGGTTAGACGGCAGATCGGCCAGCGAAAGGATCTCCGTTTCAAAGTTTCTCGCTATCAGTTGTTTCTGATAATAGCGTGCGGTCTGGTATGTAAAACTATCCTTGCGGTTAGTCGAAGAGATGATGGTATTCATGAATAGATGTTTGAACCTGTAACCGCCTGCGTTTCCAATTGTTTAAAAGATTTGTATTTTAGCGATTCTGTAAAAATCTCAAAAATCTTTGTTTTTGCAATAATTAATGCATTTTTTGAGAGCAGACAGGCATTTAACAGTTAAGAATTTAAGATCAATGGGCAAGATCATTGCATTAGCCAATCAAAAGGGCGGAGTAGGGAAGACCACTTCATCGATCAACCTGGCGGCGAGCCTGGCTGTATTAGAATACAAGACCTTACTGGTCGACGCTGATCCGCAGGCAAATGCCACATCAGGGATCGGTTTCGATCCGCGCGAGGTTACGGCCAGCATTTACGAGTGCATCATCAACGACCTCGACGCGAAGGATGCCATCATTCATACCTCCACGCCTAATCTCGACCTGCTGCCGGCGCACATTGACCTGGTAGGGGCCGAGATCGAAATGATCAGCCTGCCCGACCGGGAGCATAAGATGAAAGAAGTGTTCGCGAAGGTCCGCGACCAGTACGATTTCATTATTATCGACTGCTCACCGTCACTGGGCCTGATCACGATCAACGCGCTCACCGCGGCCGATTCGGTGGTGATCCCTGTACAGTGCGAGTATTTCGCGCTCGAAGGACTGGGCAAATTATTAAATACCATCAAGATCGTACAGTCGCGCTTAAATACAGACTTACAGATCGAAGGGATCCTGCTCACCATGTACGATGTACGTTTACGTTTATCCAACCAGGTGGTAGAAGAAGTGAAGACCCACTTCCAGGATCTCGTGTTTAAGCGAAGCGCCAAGCTTTGGAGTTTCCGTGATCATGCACGATGCGTCGAGCAAGGGAGCGGTGAACTACCTGAACCTGGCCAAAGAGATCCTGTTCAAGAACGGGTTAAGTAAGGAAGAAGTGATTAATACTGATACAGATAACAATGAGTAGTGCGATCAAAAGAAATGCGTTAGGCAAAGGTCTCGGGGCCTTATTAAGTGATAAGGATGCACCGGCGGCAGCCAGCCAGGAAGCCATCGGCGCGGCCGTAGCCGCCGTCAATACGATCGCGACCATCCCGGTCAGCCAGATAGAGGCCAACCCATACCAGCCCCGGAATCATTTCGAGGAAGAAGCGCTGCACGAGCTGGCAGATTCGATCCGTATCCAGGGGATCATCCAGCCGATCACCGTACGTAAGCTCAGCAACAATGCCTATCAGCTGATCTCCGGCGAACGCCGTTTGCGCGCGAGCAAGCTGGCCGGGCTGAAAGAGATCCCGGCCTATGTGCGTACAGCGAACGACCAGGAAATGCTGGAGATGGCGCTCATCGAAAACATCCAGCGTGAAAACCTGAATGCGATCGAAGTCGCGATCTCATTCCAGCGCATGATCGACGAGTGTAGCCTCAAGCAGGACGAGCTCGGCGACCGTGTCGGAAAGAACCGTTCCACGGTAACCAATTACCTGCGTTTGCTCAAGCTCCCGCCCGATATCCAGAAAGCGATCCGCGATCAGCGCATCACCATGGGCCATGCGCGCGCCATGATCACCATTGAAGACGTAGCCGTACAGCTTTCCGTATTCAACGAGATCACCGCCAAGGATCTTTCGGTACGAAAGACCGAAGAGCTGGTCCGTTCTCTGAACTCAAAAGGATCGAAGAACGACCCCGCTAAAGCGACCCAGAAAATATCATACGAATACCAGAAAATACAGGATGATCTTAGTTCCAAATTTGGCGCTAAGGTTCAGATCAAAGCAGACGATAAGGGTAAAGGACAGATCACGGTTCCTT
>CALNCF010000434.1 GCA_937875035.1 uncultured Sphingobacteriaceae bacterium
CAATATAGATGTCAAATACAGTTTTAAATCTTGGCCTGGTCTATTCCACTATACGGTATTTGCAAATGCAATACAGCGAACAGGTTGCAAAACATCTATCTCCACAACAGGACAATTATTACTTAATCTTTAAATCAAATAGGTATGCAAACACAGTTTACTTTATCGGGACGAGTGGCAAGCATTGGCGAGGGATTCGTCAAGGGAATTGCCCGAATTATCAACAATGAAGCTGAATTGGATAAAATCCAAGCAGGTGACATTATGGTAGCACCGCAGACCGACATCAATTTCGTTCCTGCGTTGGAACTTTGTGTTGGACTTGTAACGGAACAAGGTGGCAGGTTTTGTCACGCTGCAATTTACAGCCGTGAAAACGATTTGCCTTGTATCACGGACGTAGAGGATGCACTCAAAATAATTCCTAACGGAGCAGAAATTACTTTGGACACTAATAGCAACACCATTTCATTGGCTTAAAAATTGGTGAGGTGGACAGTAGCCACCTCACCAATTTTTAAAATTATAAATCGAATAAGTATGTACACTAAAAGATTAAACAACGGCAAAGATCTATCGGATATGGGCAACAAATGCGGCAACTTGGCACTACTCACCGAATACGGTTTTAATGTGCCTAAAGCCTATGGAGTAACCTTTAATTCTTTCGAGCAATTTATCAAGCCGCTTGTATCGGAAATTGACGAAATTATCCAAACGAACGATTACAAAACCGCATCGGAAAAAATCCGCCAGCTTATCATCAACACATCTGTTCCCACCGAAGTAAGAACGAGCATTGAAAAATCTGTTTCGGACTTTTCACCTGACACCAAATTTGCGGTACGTTCATCAGGCACAGCTCTAAAAAATGGCGAAGCCATAGTAGAAGATTCGGTTAAAAAAAGTTTAGCGGGGCAATACGAAAGTTTTCTGAATGTTCCGCCAATCGAGGTGATAAATGCGGTAAAACTTTGTTGGGCATCGCTTTTCAACGAAAGAAGCCTGCATGTTTTTGAAGCGAAAACTAACGGCTCATTTTTAGAAAGTAAAATGTCTGTCGTTGTTCAACAAATGGTTTTGGCTGATGTGTCAGTCGTGATGATGACACACGACCCGCTTGAAAAAAATCCTTTGTTGGCAATGGAAGCTACCTACGGTGCTTGCGAAGCGATAGTGTCAGGCAAAGTAACGGGAGACCTAATAACCATTGACCGCAATTCAATGGTGGTTTACAATAGAGAACTTGGTAGCAAGCGGAATAAAGTTATTTATGATATTTTCAACGGAAAAAATCGTGGCACTTACAATCTTGAACCCACTACGGACGATATGCGAAAAAAATTTTCGGTTGATAACAAAACAGCTTTGCGTATTGCAAAGGTTGGATTAAAAATTGAGGAAAAGTTCGGACATCCGCAGGACATTGAACTTGTTATGACAGACCAAGAAATTTTTATCGTACAAACAAGAAGCATCACAACAAACAACGATTAACAATTAAATTAAAATGGCAAAAGCAATCATCATTTGTGATTTCATCAATGAAATCATCAGCAGCGAAGGCTACGCAGCCTTTGCAAAACAAAACAACACACTTGCAAACACAGCAAGAGCTGTTGAGGAAGCCCGAAAACTTGGTTTCGCAGTAATTTACGTCAAGGTTGGCTTTAGTGCCGACTACAAAGAACACCCAAATAACTCTTTGCTTTTCGGAAAGGCAGACCAATTTCAGGCTCTAAGGTTGGACACTTGGGCTACATCTATTGTAGACACCCTGAAAGTTGAGGACAGCGATTTTATCGTAACCAAACACAGGGTTAGTCCATTCTACGCATCATCGTTAGAAGTAATTTTACGGAACAGCCCAATAACAGACTTGTATATTTGTGGTTGTGCTACCGACCTTGTTGTTTCTTCAACAGCAAGAGATGCACACGACAGGGATTTCAATGTGTTTGTATTGGAGGACTGTTGTGCCGCAGGTTCGGCAGAAGACCACAAAGCAGGATTGTCGGCTATCAGAAAAATTGCAACCGTCGGTAGTTTAGAATTGTTTAATCAATTAAAAATTAAATAGAAAATGAAACCAGCATCACTTAACTATAAAGGAAAAAGGAAAGCATATCATTGTAGTACCAAAAGCGATTATGTGGGAAGCATCACCACATGGAACGCCAATAGGGTCTAATGCCAAGTTGATAAACGGCAACCCCAAAATTCCGGGCTTGTTTAAGCTTTGGCACAAAATTTCCGCAGCTTGGAAAGCTATCTAAACAATGACCCACGACGACAAGTAAATGAAATCTTTTAGGAATGCGCTGGCGAAAAACGGCTCTTTTGCTTTCGCCTTATGTATTTGGGGCAAAAGCAAATGTGCCGTTTGTGCGATGTCAATAGAATTTGAAAATTTTTCATATGATGGTGAAAAAATTAAACATGAAGAGATCGCATTGTCGTGTTGCCTGTTGTCCTGTCAGCCTATTGCCAGTATCTACATGTCAAGATGAATGTTGTCTATCTGTCAAAATACTACTGTAGATGTCTGCACTGTTCCTTGCATTTCTGCTAATTCATTTATATACTTTATAAAGTTACTCAAATACAACGGATAATATTGTCTTTGAGTAACCAAAATCAATAAAATGTTCGGTAAATTTTGAAAAATCCGAGCTGTTAATTTACTTTATAAGTTAACACTTAACCTAGGCTTACAAATAAAATTGCTCATTGCCTTTGCGGCATCGACTAAAGCTGCTATTAGTTAAAGTGCATGCACTATGTTGTGTTACACAAGTAGAAGATAGTTGACCAACTATCCTGAATGATATCTTTACGAGTTGGTAAGGTTTACAAAAACCACTACAATGAGCTATTGAAAATCAATTTTAGGGTTCAAACTTTATCCTCGCTTTGATTCTTTCTTAAACTAACCAAAAGCCTCAAATCATCCATAAATCGGTTTAAGTTTCCCCCCCCCCCGTGTCGCCCACAAAAGCCTCACAGAAATGTGAGGCTTTTGTATTTTATAACAGATGCCTAAATATTGACGCTTAGGCTCAATAAAGGGATTGCCAACGCATCTATTAAGTCCGCCTGCTCAGCGCCTGTATCTTCTTCCGGTCGCCCACTAACCATACAATATCATCCCATTCGAATACCGTCGTCGAATCCGGGTTCAGCATGCGTGTATGGCCCCGTTCGATACCGATCACCAGTCCATGGGTCCGTTCGCGTATGCCCGACTCCCGGATGCTCAGGTCTTTAAGCTGGGTGAATTCATCCACCACGATCTTCTGCAGGGTAATATCGTTGATCGTGATCCCCTCTTTTTCCACCGGTTCGGTGGTGTCGAATACGGTTTTAAATACCTGCATCTGTTCATCGGTGGCAATAATGCCTACATGATCAAGCGGGAACAGCTTCTCATCCCGGTTCGGCGCATGGATCAGCCTTTCGCCCCGTTTAATATAAGCGATGTTGATCCCGTATTGCTCCCGCCAGGCAAGCTCCAGCAGCGTTTTGCCAAGGTATTGAGCTTGCTGGCTCACCACCATGTCGACAATGTGTGCCGACCATGGTACCAGGCTCGATTGCAGCTCTACATTCTTCTGGAACACATCGGGCGAAACGGAACCTTCTCCGGCAGCAGCTAATTCACGCGCGTTCAGGTTCACGAAGAAACGCCCTTCGATGCGTTGGTAGAACTGCTGGATCTTTCTCGAGAAGATGTAATATAGTATAATGATGACCGGCACCGCAGCGATGATCGCGATCCGGGCCGACAATAAATTACTCACCCAGAACCAGATGATCAGCCCACCAATGATGAGCCGTATGATCTCGAGCACCAGCAGCGGGCCACGGTTATACTTGTTATCGAGCCACAATTCCTTATAAGCCATCCCATCCGGTTTCTTCAGGATAAAGGCCAGGATGAAAGGTGAGGCGATACCCAGTGAAAGCACCAGGCAGATAAGACCCGCTATGGTAGTATTTTCTATATAGTTGTTCAGGAACGGCAGCAGGAAGTTCGACGAAATAAGGAACAGGGCAAGGATAATGATCCCGTTCACCAGCGCGATCCTGCCGTACGATTTCAACGCGACCCGCAGGTTGCTTTCCGCTTGGATCTTCTGCGTGCTGTCTGAATACCGGTTTAGTTTTTCTATCCACGAAGCCGGTAATATTTTCACTAAAAAATGATACAGCCTGTCCGAACCCTTGATCATATACGGCGTAGTGAACGTAGTGATCGCGGAAGCGCCCACAGCGACCGGGAAGAGGAAATTGCTGATAACACCTAAGCTAAGCCCGAGTGTGGCTACGATAAAGGCGAACTCACCGATCTGCGCCATACTCATACCCACCTGCACCGACCGTTTTAACGGTTGTCCCGATATCAGGGCGCCAAGGGTGGTGCTGAACAGTTTTCCGAAAAGCGTAAGCAAGGTTACCCAGAGCACCGGCCATTTGTACAGCATAATAGCTTCGGGGTCGATAAGCATCCCTACTGATACAAAGAATACCGCACCGAAAAGATCCTTTACCGGTTTGATCAGGTGCTCTACCTTTTCGGCCGAGGTCGTTTCCGCGATGATGGAGCCCATAATAAAGGCGCCGAGCTCCGCAGAAAAGCCTACCTGTGTGGCCAGGATCACCATGCCCAGGCAAAGCCCGATCGAAAGGATCAGCAGCGTTTCTTCATCGAGCAGGTTCTTCGCTTTTTTCAGGAAAGTAGGGAGCAGGAAGATGCCTGTAATAAACCATAAGGCCAGGAAGAAAAGCAGTTTTAAAACGGTCATCAGCAATTCAAGACCCTCGAACTGCTGGCTTACGGCCATGGTGGATAGCAATACCATCAGCAATATCACTACAATATCTTCCACCACCAGCACACCGAATACGATCCGTGCAAACTGCTTGGTCTTTACACCCAGCTCATCAAAGGCCCGGATAATAATGGTTGTGGAAGAGCTGGCGAGCATACCTCCTAAAAAGATGCTGTCCATATTCGACCAGCCCATCCATTTACCGACGGCATAGCCGCTCACGGTGATGAACAGGATCTCTACAAATGCCGTGATCGAGGCCGAGCCTCCCACCCGCATCAGTTTCTTGAAGCTGAACTCCAGCCCCAGGCTGAACAGCAGGAAGATCACCCCGATCTCTGCGAGTGTTTTTACGTTCTCATTATCGGCAACAGTAGGGGTGATGGATAAATGCGGTCCTACGAGAAAGCCCGCGATGATATAACCCAATACCAGGGGCTGCTTGATCCATTTGAATATCAAGGTGGTAACCGCGCCCGTAAAAAGTATTAATGCAAGATCTTCGATCAGTTTTGGTAAATGCCCCATGCAATGAAAATGTGGTTAAAGTCTGTAATTAATGAAGGATCGCACATAAGATACGTTTTTTCTGTTAAAATACTGTGACAGGGATTCAGAGCAGAAATAATTATTTTTTCTACCTTTGCCCAAAGTCCTCATTGATAGTTATTACGTAGTACCCGGCAATAAAACCATTTTTCCCTTTGAGAATTGACCAGAAGAAAAAGTACCATAGTTTTCTAAAGTTCAGAAGAGATTTCCATAATTATGGGTTGAAAAAAGCGAAAAGCTACGAGCTTATTCTTTTTTGGCTGAAAAGCAGGTTGAGCCGCAGCCAGTTCCTGATCCTTTCGGGTATACTCGTGGGTACTACCGCAGGCTTCGCCGGTGTATTGCTCAAAACCCTGGTCCATTATATCCATTACTTCATTACAGAAAAAGTGCACCTGGAATACCAGGTTGTATTTTACGCCGTGTTTCCCTTTATAGGTATTGTATTGACGGTGCTGATCGTCATAAACTTCTTTAAAGGACAGGATCGTAAAGGCATCGGAGCGATACTGTACGAGATCGCCCGGAATTCGAGCATCGTATCACACGTAAAAATGTATTCGCAGATCATACAAAGCGCCGTTACGGTAGGGTTGGGTGGTTCTGCGGGACTGGAAAGTCCTATTGCGGTTACAGGTTCCGCCATCGGGTCGAATTTCGCGCAGACCTATAAGCTCGACTATCGCGAACGCACGTTGCTGCTTGCCGCCGGCGCTACTGCCGGAATCGCTTCGGCTTTTAACGCGCCGATTGCCGGGATGATGTTCGCGTTTGAAATATTGTTGACAGGCGTGGTGTTCTCAGATTTTATTCCCCTGGTAGTGGCAGCAGTATGCGGGAGCCTCGTTTCGAAGATCGCCTTGCAGGAAGACATCCTGTTCCTGTTCAGATCACGTGAGCCCTTTGATTATCACAACACGTTTTTCTATATAGCGCTCGGCGTATGTACCGGGATATACGCGAGATACTTTGTTTTGGTATCAAAGAAAGTGGAACGGTTCTTTCATCGGCTAAAATTATCCAGGCTGCAAAAGGCCATGGTGGGCGGCGCTGTGTTGTCTGCGCTCTGTGTATTGTTTCCCCCTCTTTTTGGCGAAGGTTATGAGTCGGTTAAACTGCTGACCAATGGCC
>CALNCF010000435.1 GCA_937875035.1 uncultured Sphingobacteriaceae bacterium
CTCGACACCTGCTTTAACGCTAAAGCAGGCGCTACCGCTGCCGACCCGGTGAACTACACGCCGATCATGATCAACATGTCGCTTACAAGAGGCGTGATCGAACCGGCCGTGATCGACAAGGATGGTAAAACAACCACTCCTTCGAAGATCAGCAGCGTGGAGACTAAGTTCAACCTGCCGCTTTTAACGATCATCCCGCTGAACTCACTGGCAGTTGACACTGTCGACATCAAATTCGAGATGGAAGTAAAATCCAGCTATGGAGAAGAACAAAGCTCGTCGAACGAAACCACCCGTAAAGCGGAAGGAAGCTTTGAAGCCAAGATCGGATGGGGACCTGTATCGGCCACGATCAAGGGGTCGGTAAGCTCTGAATCGGTAGACAAAAGCAGCCAAAGCTCTCATTACGAAAAAAGCAATTCGGCGAAATACACAGTCAATGTGCATGCCGGACAATTGCCGCTTCCAAAGGGCGTAACGGTGATCATCGAAGCGTTTGCAGGCGCTATTCAGCCTGTAACCCTGCCAGCTGTCAAAGCTGCAGGCGGAACCACAACCCCTTAATTTTTAACCCATAAAAGAGTTGGCTTCCCCCGGAAGCCGGCTCTTTTATAAAAGACGTAAATCATGCCAGATATACTGAACTCAGAATCAACATCGCTTCTTTCCAAGCCCAACTTCAGCTCGGAGCTGAATATTGAATCGATCATCAGCGCACCGCTCATCGCGGCCTCTAAAGCGAACGTGGCCATGGTTACGGGACAGACGCGCTTCCTGCTTGATTACTGCTTTACGCAAGATCTCAGGACGGGCACCTACGAGCCGATCATGATCACGATGTCGTTAGTGAAAGGAGTTGTTGATACGGCTAAGGATCCGGAAGAAGAGGGTTATATCATTGTACAGAAGATGGATTTCGCGATGCCCCTGCTCTGCCTGATCCCCCTGAGCTCGATCGTGGTCGACAAGATCACTATCGACTTTGATATGGAGATCACATCGGTAGCATCGTACGAGACCGAACATGGCATATTGGAAAAGCGTGCCATCCTCAACGGGAAGATCAGCAGCAACAGCCAGGATAAGAGCGATTCCAAAAGCCAGCTATCCAGCAAGCTCAAGGTGAATGTGCAGGCGGGTCCGCTTCCCTTGCCCCTGGGTGTACTGTCGATCCTCGACATCTATACCAAAGCGATCCAGCCCATTCCTTCAGGAAACAAGAAATAAACACTAAAGAACAAGCAACATGATCCACAAAGACCAATCTATTCCGTGCCCGGTATGCAACACCAGCATTCCTTTTGAACTGAACAAGCTTTTAGCGGGAGTGCAATTCGTATGTCCCAGCTGTATGGCCGCCATCGGCCTGTCGGGTGAAAGCAAGGAGATCGTGAAGGATACCATGAACAAGCTACAGGAGATCAAAAACAACATGTCGGCGCAAAAGCAAAGAGACCATTAACCATTCATACGCTTTACGATGAATCCATTGAACCTTTCCATACGGCTGATGCGCCTGATACGAAAACAGTGCCGCTCAGCACATATTCCCGCAAAGGCGCTTGCTATGCCCGCACACCCGGAACCAGCAGCCGGCGTCCAAGCTTCATCGCCAGGCAGCACGCATCACATACCTGCCGGGAACCCTGCATCTACCCCTGCCCTTCTTCCCTATCGTATGAAAGCCCTGGCCCTGCCTGCTCCGGTGGAAAGCGGCGACATAAACCAGTCGAAGCCCCTGACCATTATGGTGTGCTCCGAACTCAGCCCGCTTCCCCTGGGCATTATTAAAATGCTCGACCTGTATAAAAGAACTAACCATTAATACCGACAAACCATGATCAGTTTCAAATCATTTATCCATGCCGTTCATGCTGCCATCATGTATGCCAGCGACTCCCTGATGGATAAGAACGTAGGTCTCCTGGACAAGTATTTCGAGGAAACCACCACTGAAGAAAAAGATGTGCTGGGTAAGGTCATCGCCGTCAAAAAATCGATGTCGCCCAAAACCGTTACGCTCGATTACCCGAACCAGAATGCAGATGGAAATATTGTTGTTACCCATGTGCAGGTTCCTCTCATTACGCTCGTGCCGATCAGCATTTCGCAGATCGAGAAGGCTACGCTAACGGCCGACTTCGAAATGGAGATCGTGAACGATACGCTCCAGCTTCATTTCGCAGACAGCAATGCCAAACAGAAGAACGGCTTCTTTAAGAAATCGAAGACGAACCGCGGTAAGCTAGAGATCGTGATCTCTCCGCAGGATACTACGGATGGACTTAAGCTGATGATCGAAGGGTACGAAGCGATCTTAAAAAGACAGATCTCCTGACAGGCCGAATACATAACCTGTTAGCGGGTCATTTTCCGGCAGAGGCCGATCTCTGCCGGGGCGGAACCGAAAAGCCAAACGAGTAGGAAAACCAAAAAACACATACTTATGTCATTACAACTTGAATTTGAACAAAGCCAGCTGATCCAGGCAACCGGATCGAAACACCCGGAGGGCGTATGCCTCGGGCTGGTCGTACAATGGCTATCATCCATCAGCGAGAACAAAGAGAAGACCTTTTGGGAAGACCTGAACGGAAGCCTGGCCAAGACACCCGATGTACCGCTGCTGGGGCGTGGCTATGCGCGTAAAGCGATCGAGTTTCAGGGAGCGTACATTAAAGATCTCCCGCCAAACGCTTCGACCGGGGATTTCGCCAAAGGCGAATTGCTAAAGGCTGACCTGAGATTCGACAACGCTATTTCCGGGGGCAACGCATTCTCGGATGACGAGCTGAACCGGATCGCTGCCAGGGTGCTGACCAACGACTGCCGCTACTTTGTGTTCGGGATAAGAGGCAACGGCGGACATGCCATCGGCATCTACCGGACCTACAGCCTGGTAGGGAAAAGCACGAAGGTGCAGATCTTTGATCCGAACATCGGCAAATACGCATGCGATGGCTCTGATGAGATCAAGACCGACCTGGTCCATATCGGCAAGCAGTACAATGGCGGACTGCACCAGACCTTTATCCTGGAAGGATACTGTTAAGATGCTATGACAACGGAAGCGATCAACAAGATGGACTTTACCAGGCTTGACTCTCTTATTACTTCCTTTTGCCAGTACTCGAAAGAACTGAACGGAAGCGCGCTGAGTATACTGGGCGCTTCCATTCTGCTGATCCTGAGCGCGAACTATGTAAGCCCACCGACACCGAGGGCACGACTCATCTATTTGCTCTTCGTACCCGCCTGGATCTGCTTAAGCGCTTCGATATACTATCACAATATCATTATGCGCGCGGGCGCGGCTTATTCTTTCGCTAAAGATCAAACCCGGAAATTAAACATCATCCTGTCTATCAATGAAGATTACGCCATCCAGCTCGACCTTTTCCAGTGGGGCATCTTCTGTATGGCGCTCTGGCTAGCCAGCTACCTGGTATGGTGGATCTTTATTGCTAACCTTAACTCTCTAAAAAAATGAAAACAAGCCTTATTATCTTTGCTCTGACCGCCGTCGTTTCGGCAGCCAGCGCTCAGTGTACCTGCGAAACGATTCCTTTTCCGAAGAACTGCGCGGAAACCTGCTTCTTTAAGCGTACACAGGAAACGAATCACAAAGCATTAGCCGCCGAGCTGAGCATCCCGGCTGAGCTCTCCCAGAAGATCATCAGCATCATCACTTCTTTCGATACCACGATTGAGACGCTTGCCGGCCTGAAGCCGCACCTGGAGCCTCATGAGCACGAGCTGCTTATCAACCAGTTGCAT
>CALNCF010000436.1 GCA_937875035.1 uncultured Sphingobacteriaceae bacterium
TGAATATGAATTACGTTTCGACCTGAAAACGGAATCACTGACAAAATCGATCTTCGACGACAAAGTGGATTCGCTGGCCTACCGGCTGTCGGATCTGTTCCAGGATAAGAGCGCCAAAGAATATGCGCGCAGGCTGCGTGCCGCCCGCGAAAAGGGAGATCGTTATTTCCTGCTGAAAAGATCAGTGACCTACCCGCAGCTCAAGCAGCTGAAAACCTTCCCGATCTTCAACATGGGGAGATACAAAGGCGGCCTGCTGGTTATTCAAAAGAACAAACGGATCCAGCCGTTCAAATTCCTGGCTTCCCGTACGATCGGTTATAAGGTAGATGGCGTGAACCCGGTAGGACTGGAAGGTGCCTTCGACGAAAAGTTAGGCGGACAAACAGGCAAGCGCCTGATGCGCCGTATTGCCGGTGGAGTATGGATGCCCGTGAATGAGGATGATGAGATCGCGCCGAAAGATGGCTACGATGTGATCACCACCATTGATGTGAACATACAGGACGTTGCGCAGAGCGCGTTGCTCGAGCAGCTGACCAAGCACGACGCCGATCATGGTTGCGTGGTGCTGATGGAGGTAGAGACCGGTGAGATCAAGGCTATTGCCAACCTCACCCGAATGGAAACAGGCGTATACGCCGAAAAATATAATTACGCGATCGGCGAGAGCATGGAGCCCGGCTCTACTTTCAAGCTCGCTTCGTATATCGCAGCGTTAGAAGACGGGGTGTTTGACCTGACCGACACGGTGGATACCGAAGACGGAACGGTTCGTTTCTACAACCATACCGTGCGCGACTCACACAATGGAGGCTACGGAAGGATCTCCATGAAACGGGCTTTCGAATTATCATCGAACACCGCGATCTCGAAGATGATCTACAAGGGGTACAAAGACAACCCCGATAAATTTATTAAACGCTTAAAGCAGATGCACCTCGACCAGCCTATCGGGCTGGAGATCCCGGGTGAGGGTATGCCGAGGATCAAGGATACGAAGTCGAGAGACTGGAGCGGTTTATCGCTTCCGCAAATGGCCATGGGTTACGAGGTGAAGCTTACTCCCCTGCAAATGCTGTCGCTGTATAATGCCGTAGCAAATAATGGCCGGATGGTGGCGCCACGCATTGTGAAAGAGATCCAGTCGATGGGCCAGCCGGTAGAAGCCTATGATGTACGGGTAATGAAGAGCCAGGTATGCTCCAAGGAAACGATCAGGAAGGTACGCTCCATGATGGAGGGAGTGGTAGAGAATGGCACCGCCAGGAACTTAAGCACTACAACCTATAAGATCGCCGGTAAAACCGGTACGGCGCAGATTGCCCAGGGTGCCCAGGGGTATAAGCTGGGTAAGCGGATTTACCAGGCCTCATTCTGCGGATATTTTCCGGCGGAGAATCCCAAGTACTCGATCATCGTGGTGGTGAACAACCCTTCGGCATCGGGGTATTACGCGAACATTGTTGCCGGACCAATTTTTAAGGAGCTGGCTGACAAGGTATATGCGACGAGCCTGAATATGCACAAGGATATTGACGATGAAACACCTTTGGTGCTGCACGACCTGCCCCTGGCGAAATCAGGATATAAAGAGAAAATACTGACCGTGTACAACAAGATCGGCATCTCGGCTCGCTCCGATTCGGATGAAGAATGGGTGAGCGTGACCAGGAAGGATAACTCGATCGAGCTGCTCCCGAAAAATACCCTGCGCGGCACTGTACCCGATGTAACAGGCATGGGCTTGCAGGATGCCGTCTACCTGCTGGAAAATGCAGGGCTTAAAACAACGGTACGTGGTAACGGGAAAGTAGTAAGACAGTCGCTGGCTGTAGGAACCCCGGCTGTAAAAGGAAACCAGATCTTGATAGAACTTAATTAGCTTGAAGACATTAGCGCACATATTGAAAGAGGTAGAAGTGATGGAGATCAGAGGATCTGTAGATATCCCCGTATCAAACATCTGCTTTGACTCCCGCCAGGTAGGAACGGGTACCCTGTTCGTAGCGACACGCGGTACGCAGGCCGATGGGCACGACTACATTGCGCAAAGCATTGTAGCCGGCGCCGGCTCCGTAATGTGCGAAGAATTTCCTTCCGAGCTAAAAGAAAACATTACCTATATCCGGGTGAAGAACAGCAGCCGTGCCCTTGGCCGTGCCGCTGCCGCTTTCTTCGGTCATCCTTCACGCCAGATCAGGCTGGTAGGCATTACCGGCACGAACGGAAAGACGACTATTGCCACCCTTTTATACCAGTTGTTTACAGCGCTGGGCTACCGCGTGGGACTGATCTCCACGGTAGAGAACAAGATCGGCGAAGCTGTTATTCCTTCTTCGCACACCACGCCCGATGCCATTCAGCTGAATAAGCTGTTGGTGCAGATGCTGGAAAAGGGTTGTGAATTCTGCTTTATGGAAGTAAGCTCACATGCCGTGGTGCAGGAGCGCATTGCCGGGCTCGAATTTACCGGCGGCGTATTCTCGAATATCACGCACGATCACCTTGATTTTCATAAGACCTTCGACGAATACATCAAAGCGAAGAAAGGATTCTTCGATCAATTGCCTGCGCAGGCGTTCGCCTTAACCAATATGGACGACAAGCGCGGAGCCGTAATGCTGCAAAACACCAGTGCTCACAAGAAATCGTACGCGCTGCAATACCCTGCCGATTTTAAGGCGAAGGTAATGGAGAACCAATTTTCCGGTCTGCTGCTGAACATGGACGGAGAGGAAGTGTGGTTCCGCATGGTCGGAAGCTTCAATGCCTACAACTTGCTGGCAGTATATGCCACGGCAATCCTGCTCGACCAGGACCGTCGGCATGTGCTGACCATACTCAGCACGCTTACCGGCGCTGAAGGTCGCTTCGATTATACCATCGCTGCGAACAAGGTGATCGGCGTAGTTGATTACGCGCATACGCCCGATGCCCTGAAGAATGTATTGCAGACCATCCGCAATATCCGCCAGGGCAACGAAAAAGTAATTACGGTGATCGGCTGCGGCGGCGACCGTGACCGGGCTAAAAGACCGCTGATGGCAGAGGTAGCCTGCAAGCTGAGCGACAGGGTGATCCTGACCTCGGATAATCCCAGGACAGAAGACCCTGCAGCGATCCTGTCGGAAATGGAACAGGGAGTGAGCATCACGAACCGCCGGAAAACATTGACCATACAGGACCGCCGTGAAGCGATCCGTACGGCATGCCACCTGGCCGAACCGGGAGATATTATTCTCGTGGCCGGCAAAGGGCATGAAAAATACCAGGAAATAAACGGGGTGAAATATCCTTTTGACGATAAAAAAATACTGGCGGAAGAATTTGCCGGAGAATAGTAAACGTACATCAACGAAAAAGCAACGCTATGTTATACTACCTGTTTACATACCTCGATAAGCACTTCGACATCCCGGGGTTCGGCGTGTTCCAGTATATCACGTTCCGTACCACAATGGCAGTGATCGTATCGCTCGTGATCTCCCTGCTCATGGGTAAACGCCTCATCCAGTACCTCTATCGCAAGCAGGTAGGAGAAACGATCCGCGATCTCGGGCTGGAAGGTCAGAAAGAGAAGCAGGGTACACCGACCATGGGCGGGATCATTATCATCGCCGCGATCGTTATCCCGACCTTATTGTTTGCAAAGATCGACAACATCTATATCATCCTGATGCTGGTCACCACCATCTGGATGGGAACCATCGGCTTCATCGACGATTACATCAAGGTATTTAAAAAGAATAAAGAAGGACTGGCCGGAAGGTTCAAGATCGTCGGACAGGTTGGTCTTGGTCTTATTATCGGTTATACCATGTTCTTCCACGGAGATATCAAGGTACGCGAAAAGATCCCGGCAAAAGATCTGGGGCTGAGCGAATACCAGAGCTTCGAAGAGTCGAGAAAGAAAAGCGGGTTCTATGTTTCGGAAGAAGTGAAGTCGACCAAGACCAATGTCCCTTTCTACAAGAACAACGAGTTCGATTATGCCAAGCTGCTCAAGTTCCTGGGCAAAGGGTACGAAAAATATGCGTTCTGGATCTTCATTCCGATCGTGATCATCATCATCACCGCGGTATCGAACGGAGCGAACATTACTGACGGTATCGACGGGCTGGCCACGGGAAGCTCGGCTATTATCGGTGCGGCCCTCGGAGTGCTTGCCTATGTATCGGGTAATATGGTGTTCGCCGATTACCTCAACATCATGTACATACCCAACTCGGGCGAGCTGGTGATCTTTGCCGGAGCCTTCTTGGGCGCTTGCATTGGCTTCCTTTGGTATAATGCCTACCCGGCTCAGGTATTCATGGGTGATACGGGCAGCCTGGCCATTGGCGGCATCATCGCTTCGTACGCGATCATGATCCGCAAGGAATTGCTGATCCCTGTACTCTGCGGGATCTTCCTGGTAGAGAACCTGTCGGTGATCATGCAGGTGAGCTATTTCAAATACACGAAAAGAAAATATGGCGAAGGCCGGAGGATCTTTAAGATGTCGCCGCTTCACCACCATTACCAAAAGCTGGGATACAGCGAACCGAAGATCGTGACACGTTTCTGGATCATCGGGATCATCCTGGCCGTGGTTACGATCGTCACCTTAAAATTAAGATAGAGAGCAGCACAGCATCATAGCATGAAAAGACGGATTTGCATTTTAGGCGGAGGAGAAAGTGGAGTAGGTGCAGCCATCCTGGCGAAGAAGCAGGGGATGGACGTCTTCTTGTCGGATATGGGCAAGCTGGCCGAAGCCTATCGTGCTGAGCTCGACGCGCAAGGCATTGCATGGGAAGAAGGAACACATACGGAAGAGAAGATTCTTTCGGCTGACGAAGTGATCAAAAGCCCGGGCATTCCTGAAACGGCGCCCATGGTAAAGAAGCTTCGCGAAAAAAATATTCCCGTGATCTCGGAGATCGAATTCGCTGCCCGTTATACGAAAGCGAAAAAGATCTGCATCACCGGGAGCAATGGCAAGACCACTACCACCATGCTCACTTATCATATCCTGCGTAAGGCAGGATTGAACGTAGGCCTGGCAGGGAATGTAGGTAAGAGCTTCGCGAAGCAGGTCGCCGAGCACGAATACGATTATTATGTGTTGGAGCTCAGTAGCTTCCAGCTGGATGGCATGTATGAGTTCAAGGCCGAGATCGCGATCCTGCTGAACATCACGCCCGATCACCTCGACCGTTACGAGTACCAGATGCAGCGTTACGTGGATTCGAAATTCCGCATCACACAGAACCAG